>JADFZZ010000046.1 GCA_015232315.1 SAR324 cluster bacterium
CGAACATCAGTTACGGCAATATCTGGCGGAGGATCGCCTGAAACAGTATCCACCCCATGTGAAATTCACCGGCATCATCCTGATCTATCACGGTTGGGAACTGGTTTATCGGGGGGCGGTTACGAGCGGTCAATAGCACTCGGTGTTTAGATTTCAGTGCTTTCTGTTTTTTTCAACCAGCTTCATGAATAAGTTCCTCCACCAATTTTCCACTATGGTTTTTTTTCAAGAGTTGTTATAGTTTTGGAACTCCCTGTATTTGTAAAGAATGATCCTCAACCGTGTCCAGACTATGAAACTCAAGCACCATATTGATCCAACTATTGACTGCGTGTTTAAGGCAATTTTGGGAGATCCAAAACATCAGAATATACTTACCCACTTCCTCAACAGCATTCTCAAACCGCAATCGCCTCTCCATAGTGTGGAAATCCTGAATCCCTATAACGATAAAGAGTTTGTCGGAGATAAACAGACCATTGTGGATGTCAAGGCACGCGATGAAGACGGCAAAACCTATCAGATTGAAATTCAATTGACCCTCTCTCCAGCCTTGTCAGCACGGATTCTTTACAACTGGAGTGTTCTCTACAAATCCCTGATCCACAGCGGGGAGGATTTCCCACAACTCAAACCTGTGATTTCCATCTGGTTGTTAACCAGTTCCCTGCTTGAAAATTCTACTGAATTCCATCATCATTTTGAATTATGGGATGTCAAGCATCAACTTCGTCTTATTGATCATTGTTCTATCCATCTGATCGAACTTTCCAAATGGAAAAACACAATCACGCTCCCATTGGATGCGGAACAGGCATGGTTGTATTTTTTTGATTCCGCTAAAAACTGGGATGAATTGCCTCCTGAATTACAAAACATCGATGCACTGAGGTCTGCTATGGAAGTATTACAACGATTTTCGGAACAGGAACGGGATTATTTGCTCTACGAAGCACGCCTTGACGCAATAAGAGATGAACGTGCCCGTAACAAGCTTTATGAAACGACCGCGAAACAACTGGCAGAAGCCCTTCAACGGGAGACCCTGGCTCATGAGCGAGAAGCTCTGGCTCAAAAACGAGAAGAAGAAGCTCAAAAACGAGAAGAAGAAGCTCAAAAACGAGAAGAAGAAGAACGAAAACAAAAAGAGCACTTCCTGGAACTTCTCAAAAAAGCAGGCATTGATCCCACACAATAAGAGGTTTGGTGGTCAACTTTCAGAGTACCTTAGTTTTCATCGCTTTTTCAGGAAGGCTATTTTCCAGTTCCGCCATTGCCAGAATCATCCGTTTGACGCCATCCATGGCAGACATCTCTTCCAGGGTCAGATAGGTCAGGCAGATAAAAAATCTGATATGCAGGTCATACCATGAGGAAAACAAAGGCTGAACCTGATCATAAAAACTTTGCAGATTGTGTGAGGCTGAAACAATCAATCCCTGCAAAATAGCAAACGCTGAATCAGACAAATCTCCCCGATAATTCGACAATCTGCCATTTTCCCGATACACAGGAAACTGATCCACTCCCATGAACCGTAAAAACCAGTCGGCTTTGTATTTGCCTGCATAGGCACAGATGCCCATGAAATCAGCAATCAATTCATCCAGAATGTTGTTACGGGTGATGCCAAACAGACGTTTCAGAATATAATGGGCACACTCATGTTCCTGCCGGATCACAAACGATGCGACCTGCCATTCATCATCGGTAAACCCCATTTCACGGGAAGGCACATTGCTGTAACTCCCGAAGGTGCATATCACCAAACTGTCCTGATACAGGCTTTTTTCTGCGGCAATCGCATTGAACACTGGCCCTTGTCCGTTCCAGTTCTGTTGGGCCTGGTGTTCGGCTTTATGAAAACGGTCCCAGTTGTTATAGCCTGAAACCATGAACGCATTGAGCGACAGTGGAATGGAAACCGGTTCGTTTTTCATGGCCAGCGACTGTATCAGCGTTTCAAAATCCGCACGGTCCTCTGTGATTAAAAACGGGATTTTGCCTGCCAGACTCTGGCAGAGCAGAACATTCAGCTTTTCAGGTGATTTTAACCGGGGAGAGGGCGTGTCCAGCGGCGGAGGCAAGCCTTTACGCACACGGGCTGTGTAGTCTGATGTCATGCTGATGCCCGGTTGAACCGGGAATTGCAATTCGACCAGTTTTTTTTGAAGCATGTTGAATGCACCCTGCTGTTCTGCTTCATGGATATAATGTTTCCAGTCTGTCACAAACAGTTCATCTTCCAGTGGAAACCGCAGATATTCAAGAACGGGTTGCTGATGCCGAAAATAATTGGTGTTGTATGCCAGCAACTCCTCGATGTCAGAGGGACAAGCTCCAGCTTTTTTCAGAATTTCGGCACGTTCTTCACGGGTAATCATGGTTTCATCGTCACATTTCTCGAGAAAATTCAAACTGGCCTTTATTCATAATTTTGAACACCACGGGTTTTTCAGTCACATCGCCATTTTGATCAAATTTCTGTGGGCCCGTAACCCCCTTCCAGACTTCAGAGTTTTTCAACGCCTCTGCCAGTTTGTCCGGATCAGTCGTCTGTGCCTGTTCAATGGCGCCGGCCAACAGTTTGACCGCATCATAACCCTGAGCGGCCCAGGCATCGGGAGGTTGTTTGTAGGTCTGAAAAAAAGCGCGGGTAAAAACATTGGATTCCGCCCGTGTGTTTTTATGATGAAAGGTAGTGGCAATCACAATATCGTTTCCTGCGTCACCGGTCAGGCGGGGCAACTCGGGCACATCGATAGAATTGCTGGCAATGATCGGAACCGTGATTCCGCTTTCACGAACCTGCCTGATGAACGTTGACGACTGGGGCATGGATCCGATCAACATGATCGCGTCAAAATCCCGTTCTTTCCATTGTGTCAGCACCCTGCGAAAATTGCGTTCGGTGACTTCATGGTAGGAAAGCCGATCCACAATAAAAACATCCCGTTCTTCAACCCGTCGTTCGAAACTGTTGGCCATTTTGCGGCCATAATCGTTTTTAACATAATAAATGACCATTCGTTTGAATCCCTGTTCCTTGCAGTATTCCGCAAGCTTCAAACCAAATTCCTGATCATCCGGAATATTCCGGAACACATATTTGAATCCTTGTCTGGTCAATTGCGGGTCCGTGGAGGTTGGCGAAAGCATGAGTAATCCCGAAAATTCATAAATGGCGGAAGTGGCCATCGACACATAGGAATCCACATGCCCGATGACAGCGACAATCTGATTGTTTTCAGCCAGGTCTTTGGCGATCAATCGTCCCCGATTGACAGAATGTTCATCATCTTTTTCCAGCATCCGGATCTTTTTTTCCAGCACCCCGCCTTTGGCATTGATTTCCTCAACAGCCATCATGATTCCTTCTTTGAGAAGGACCCCCTGAAATTTCAAATCGGACCATGGACCAGCCATGCCAATCACAATTTCATCATCGCCACCCGAACCCCGATGCGGTTTTCCAAACCAGTCACAGGCGCTGGTCAGCCATAGAATCATCAAAAGAAATATGTGAAGTCGCCGCATAACATCCTTGTTTGGAAATAAGGTCAAAAAAGGTTAAAAAAGGTTAAAGGTTGAAGGTTAAAGGTTAAAGGTTGAAGGTTAAAGGTTAAAGGTCCCTTTTCCCTTTTCCCTTTAACCTTTAACCTTGTTCCCTTTTCCCTTGTTCCTTTAACCTTTTTAAACCATCTGTCGTTTAACCAGATCAGCGAATAAGCCTTCCTGATCCAGCAGTTCCTGATAGGTACCTCTTTGTGCGATCTTTCCGCCCTGAAACACATAAATCCGGTCTGCGTTCATGATCGTGCTGAGTCGGTGGGCGATGATCACACGGGTGATTTTGAGTTTTTCCAGATTTTGGGTGACGATGGACTGGGTTCGGTTATCCAACGCACTGGTTGCCTCATCAAAAAACAGAATCTTGGGTTTGTGTACCAGGCCTCTCGCAATCAATAACCGTTGTCGCTGTCCGCCGGAAAGCGTGGTTCCACCTTCACTCACAATGGTGTGAATTCCCATTGGCATTTGTTTGATATCCTCGTCAAAGCCAGCCATTCGGGCGGCTTCCAGCGCATCATCGAGCGAGGCCCCCGAAGCACCGACGATGTTGCTGTAAATATCACCGGCCATCAGTTTTCCATGTTGCAGCACAACCCCCAATTGCCGGCGGAGTGCCTGCATATCCAGTGTTGCCAGATCATGATTGTCATAATAAATCGATCCTGATTCCGGAAGTTCAAATCCGAGCATGAGTCGAAGCAAGGAAGATTTTCCGGATCCTGAAGGACCAACAAACGCCACAAACTCGCCGGGTTTGATCGTCAGCGAAATATCACGCAGAATAAACGTTCCGGTGGCATTGTAACGGAAAGAAATGTGATTGATCTCAATATCTCCCGTCAACTCTCCCGGATCCCCTTTATCCATATTGACCTCCGGCAGGGTTTCCAGAATCGGCCGGGACCGTTCATACATCGGCACAATACTGAGGATGGAAATGATCGCGCCCGCCATGGAAAGCACAGCCCCCTGAAAACTGCCGAACGCAGCGTTGAACGCCAGAAAATGCCCTGTGGACAAGGGATCTTGCCGTGCGGCAGAACTCAATACGGCAAAAATTGTCATTGAGGAAAGCATTGGAAAGGTTTCATTGAAAATTGAGAATCCATGGGTGATCAAACCAGATTGAAAAGCCAGTTTTTTCTGATGAACAAATTCACGGGACCATGCGGCAAACGCATAGTCTTCAGCCCCGGCAACCCGGATTTTGGAAACGCTGGAAATGAATTGCAGCAACATTCCTGTGATTTTTCCGCGCTGATTGAGTAAAAAACGTTGAAACCGAATCTGTAAAGCGCCCACGACAACGGTGACAACCACCATGATGCTGACCAGCAAACTGGCGATCCAGGCCAAGGTCGCGTCATAGTAAAACAGCAGGGTGAAGTTGAAAATTCCGAAAACTCCGCCGAGGATTGAAGAAAACACCGCTCCTGTCAGGGTTTGCTGAATGGCAATGATGCCATTGGTACGGTCGCTTAAATCGCCAACTGAATATTTCCGGAAAAAGGACGAGGGCAAATTGAGCAAACGATCCCACACTGCCGACTGAACGGTATTCCCCATTTTTGCTTCCAGACGCAACATGCTCATGGAACGTGTGAGCCCAAACAGAAACAGGGCAAAGCCGCTGGCAAGCAACGCCATGCTGAGCTGAAACAACTGGTTTGTCTGCGCTCCCGGAATCACACTGTCGAAAATCATTCCGGTGACAATGGGCAGAACCATGCCGAGCAACCCTCCGGCAAAGCCCATCATCAGGATCAGGAATAAATCCCGAAAAGAGCCATGCCGTCCAAATCTGAGAATTTTGAAAGCAGTCAGCAATTCCTCAGGAAACGGTCTGTAAAACATGAACGCGAAGGGTGATAATTGATCCGCAATTTTTTTAGTCACAAAAACACGTTTGGATTTGGTCGGGTCATACAGTTCATAGCCCAGTGCCAATGCCGGCAAGATGGCGACAGGCTGTTTCTGTTCGCCCCAATAACCCAGCAACGGACCATTGTCTTCCATCCACCATTTTCCTCTCAGCATGACGCGTCTTGTGCGAAATTTGGAGGCCTTGGCGACAATATCCAGCGGGTCACGCTTGAGCTGTTCATTTTTGGGAGTCTCAAAAGTGGATGCCACCTGAATTCCCTGAAGCTTGCCAATTTCCTTGCAACACAGGACCAGCGCGTCTTTTTGGCTGTGCTTTTCTGAAAAAGGACGGGCCGTATCAGGATTGATGAGGGAGATGACATTGGACAGCGATTTTTCAACAATCACCTGGTCTGCCCGCGATTTTTTCTTCAATCGTTCCGCTTCAAACCTGATGGACTTCCGCAGATTATAGCCGATGCAGGTCAGCATGAATTCATGGAAACCATCCATGCTTTTCCAAACCAGATCCTGTTGCACCAGGGCACGGGTGTCAATCGCGACAGCCCGGCATTCCCCCAGCGATTTAATCCATGTGGAGGGCGCGATGGGAAACAAATGGCCCTGTGTGATTGCGGGAAGATCCTGATAGCCCATGATCTCAAACGCGCCTTCTCTGGGTTTGAGCCAGAGCACTTCTGCGGGAGAACTGAGAATAGTGTCGGAATACACCGAAAATTCAGTGTTTTTTTCAATCTTCATCGAAGCTTTGGGAGCTATCGCTTCGGCGATTCCCCGGGATAAACCATCCACCCAGAATTCGATCCAGTCCACCAGCCTTGAACTGGCTTCCTCTGTCTCTGCCAATTGACGGATCACAAAATCCTGCAACCGTAACAGGGATGTCCCGGGACGCCCCGCCACCAGCAGTCCATAATCATCAGCAATCTGGTATGATTTCAGACCAAACAGCGCATTGTCTTCCTTGAGGCTGAATAAATAGGATCGTGCGCCAACCGGTTTCCCCTGTTCAATTTTGACAGCGAACAGATCCACCTGTCCGGACTGAATCAGAAATACGCCATCATAAAGATTGAGCAGAAACGGCTTGCTCGCGTCAATCGGCATAAAATAATCAGCGTTGCTCATGGGCTCCTTTTATGGCAAATTCTCAAGGGTCATGCTCTCGAATTGTAACAGGTATATCAATGTGATCAACTTAAGCATACAGAATGTTACTGTGAATCAATTCCCCCTTGGTTTAAGGGGGTTAGGGGGATGTAATTCTGAGGGTTAAATCCCCCAACCCCCTTTGAAAAGGGGGATTTTCTCACAGGTAAGTCATTAAGTTGATGACATTGGTATATTGTGGGGTTATGACAAATCAAGGTACCGGGTGTCAATCAGAAAAATCGGAGGTCGCATGACAGCATCAGCTCTGTCTCTTGAATTACAAAATAAATACAAACAATTAAAAGAAACACTGACCGAATATAATAAAGTGATTGTCGCGTTTTCGGGAGGTATCGATAGTTCCCTTCTGGCGTTTGTCTCGCATCAGGTTCTGGGCAATAACATGCTGGCGGTCACTTCCGGGTCAGCCAGTCTTAAACAGGCAGATCTGAAACTGACACGGTTGCTGGCACGAACATGGAACATGCCGCACCGGGTGATTCAAACCTGTGAATTGCAAAATCCAAACTATGCGGCTAATCCTGTCAACCGCTGTTATTTCTGCAAAACGGAGCTGTATCAGCAATTATCCGCAATCGCTCAAAATGAAGGCTTTCAGTGGATTGTGAATGGAACCAACACGGACGATCTGGGTGATCATCGTCCCGGCCTGAAAGCGGCAGCGGACCATCAGGTTCAGTCCCCCCTGGTCACCTGTGGATTCAGCAAACAGGATATCCGGGCACTGGCATTGTTTCTGGAACTTCCCAATGCGGAAAAACCTCAGGCCGCCTGCCTTTCAAGCCGTATCCCCTATGGTTCCGCTGTCACCGCTGAAGTGCTGTCCCAAATTGAACGGGCGGAGACTGTTTTAGCTGAATTGGGATTTACGCAGTTTCGAGTGAGGCATCATGCTGAAATCGCACGACTGGAATTGCTGGAAAGTGAAATGGAACGGGCACTGCGTCAGCATCAACTCATTCAGGAGCGGTTGAAACAATGCGGTTATACCTATGTGACCCTTGATCTGGGAGGCTTTCGTTCAGGGTCAATGAATGAATTCCTGCTGTAAATAATTTGGTGATGAAATCCTGTGGTCCGCCACGATGTCATCCCCGTGAAAACGGGGATCCTGGAGTGCGCCGATGGATTCCGTGTCAAGCACGGAATGACACCGTGCGATGGCTTGAATCGGTTGCCGTCACCAGAAAATTTACAGCAACAATGAATTTAAAAACCATGAATCTGGCTCATAGGCGACGGACTATTGATTTCCGGGAGTTGGAAAACTGAAGAAAAATGTGGTACCTTGATTGACACTGGATTCTGCCCAGATGCGGCCACCATGGCGTTTGACAATCCTCTGCACAGTGGCAAGGCCAATTCCAGTGCCTGGAAATTCACTTTTTTCATGTAAACGTTGAAAGGTTCCAAACAGTTTGTTTTTATACTGCATATCAAAGCCTGCTCCATTGTCTTGCACATAGAAGATGGGATCCCTCTTGTTCGCGTCCTCCTGATCGTGGGGTAACTGGCCCCACTCAATCCGGGTCAGCGTCTGTTTGCTGGTGTATTTCCATGCGTTTTGAAACAGATTGGTGATCATTATTTTCAGCAATCCGGGATCCGCGTCGATTTCCATGTCTGGAGCAATCATGATTTGAGCTTTGCGGTCAGGTTGGCTGGTTATTAATTCTGTTCTGATCTCATGAAGTTGAGCGGTCAGATTAACCGTTTTTTTGTAAACGGGCTGATGCGTTGACTGTGAAAGCCTGAACAGATTTTCAAGCATGATTTCCATCTTTCGAACACTTTTAAGGATGTTGTTCAGACAGGTCTGTTCATATTCACCCAATTGCTGGGTTTCTTCCTGAAGCATCTGGGTGTATCCCAGGATCCCCTGAAGCGGAGTGCTCAAGTCATGTGCCACCGAATGACTGAAGGCCTCTAACTCATTATTGCTTAATTCCAGTTGTGCTTCCGTGCGCTGGTGCGCTTTGATTTCCTCTTGTAGAAGAGTGTTTTTTTCTTCAAGCTGTTTTTGTAAATGTCTCAATTTCAGTTGAGTTTCAATGCGCACGGTGACGTCCTCAGGCTGAAACGGTTTGGTGATAAAATCCACGCCTCCCACATGGAAGCCCTGGAGTTTGTTGCCCATGTCATCCAGTGCGGTTAAAAAAATAACCGGTATGGCCGCTGTCGTTTCATCGGTTTTGAGCTGACGGCAGACTTCATAACCATCCATGTCCGGCATCAGAACATCCAGCAGGATTAAATCCGGTTTTTTATGCTGGGCAATCATCAACGCCGTGGGGCCGTTGGACGCTCCGGTAACCGAATAGTCGCTTTGGGTCAGCATGTCCTTCAATAGTTCAAGATTCTGCAGGTTATCATCCACGATCAGGATATTGGGTTTGGATGCTTCGATTTTAGACATGGTCATTTTTGTGTTCCTTGATTGAAATCCAATCGACAATTTTTTTAAATTGATAACTCTGAACCAGCGTGGTTAACGTTTCCGCAAGTGGGGGATGAACTGAGCGAATCAACAGGATCAGTTCCAACAGCAGTTCCGACTCTCCAGTCATGGCGGCAAAGCGTAGTTTGTCGAGCCATTCAGTGTTCAGGTTCTCCAGATCGCCTGAAGTTAATTCTCTTGGCATCGTTTTTTCCTCAACGGGTATGATCTCCTCATACAAATAACGGACGCCAAGGAATAAAGCTATTTTTTCAAACAACTCGGTTTCATTGAAGGGTTTGCGTATCGAATCATTGCAACCAACCGTCAAAACAGCCTCTTGATCTTCTTTTAAAGCATAGGCGGTCACAGCGATAATCGGAATTTCAGAAAATGCGGGTTGATGATTGCGCAGAGTGGATGGCTCCACGTCATTTCTCGTTTCAGATTGCTGTTGTCTGATTCGTTTTGTCGCTTCATACCCGTCCATCTCAGGCATTCGCATATCCATCAGAATAAGATGCAAGGCTGTGGTGTTCCATAATTCCACCGCTTCCAGTCCGTTTTTAGCCTCATAGACCTCAAAACCAACGGTTCGAAGCAGACCGCCTAACAGTGTGCGGTTATCCTCCTGATCTTCAACAATGAGAATCCGATAGCGTGGTTGTCCGGGTTCAAGCCCGATCACCCGGTTTTCGGGAATTTTTTTCAAAACTCTTCCGTTTTCCACGGGTCTGGCCGGGATATAAAACCGAAAAACGCTACCCTCTCCGGGTTTGCTTTCCACAGAGATGTTTCCTCCCATGAGTTCCACGTAATGTTTGACGATCGTCAGTCCTAAACCAGTTCCTTCATGATATTTCTGTTTGCCACTTTGGGTCTGCCGGAAGGGTTGAAACAACAACGCCATTTCTTCAGGAGCAATTCCCTCTCCAGTATCTTCAACCGCCACCTCCAGTCGGGAGTCCGCCATGGAATAGCCAATCCTTACGAGGACATGCCCCTTCGAAGTGAACTTGATCGCGTTGCTCAGTAAATTCAGAACAACCTGCCGGAATTTCTGCTCATCCGCATGAATAAACAGAGGCACTTCGGAAATAAACTCAAATCGAAGTTCAATCCCTTTCCCCCGGGCACGGAACGCATACATGCTTTCCAAAAAATCCAGCAATTGCTGTGGATTAAAATCCTCTTCAACCAATCCGATGCTTCCGGTCTCGATCTTGGCCATTTCCAGCACTTCATTGATCAGTGTCAGCAAATGCTCTCCGCTTTTAAGGATGGTGCCCAGTTTTTCCTGATGTGTCGCAGGCAGGGAGGTGTCTCGCTGTATCAACCGTGAAAAACCCAGGATGATATTCAACGGGGTTCTCAGTTCATGGCTCATGTTGGCGAAAAACAGGCTTTTTGCCTGGTTGGCCTTCTCCGCGGCTTCCTTGGCTTGCAATAATTCACGGGTGCGTGCTTCAACCAGTTGCTCGAGTTGCTGTTGATAAGCTTGGATTTCCTCCAACGAGCGTCGGCGTTGCACAATCCGCCATATATCATTGGCAATCAGTTGAACGGTTTCAACCTCCAGTTCGGTGTAGTCTGTTGGTTTGTTGCCCACGCCCATAAGCATCAGTGTTTTGCCGTTCTCTATTATCGGCACAGAAATCAATCGACTGAGCGGGACATGTCCCTTCGGCAAACCATGTTTGTGTGGATATGACGCATAATCGTTGAATATCACCGGGTGTTGCTGACGCAGGGAATCGGCCCATATTCCCGCACTATTGACCGGATAGTGTTTTGTCGAAACAGCCTTACAAGAAGTCTTCAGGGTGCGTTGTGACCATGTGACAAGTTCGATGTTTTTTTCATTGTCGTTGATGATGTACAGAAAAGAAATAATGCTGCCCGTGAGGTTTTCAGCCAGTTCCAGTCCGTACTGAATAAAAGTGGTCTCATCCATCGATTCTGAGGCCTGGGGTAATTCCAACAGGGCTTCGGCTCTTAATCGCTGAAGAGCCAGAGCATCTTCCGCCTGCTTGCGCTCGGTGATATCGTGCACTACGCCATGGGATCTTATCGGGTTGCCCGCCGCGTCGAAGTTTGACACGCATTTCTCACGCACCCACTTGACACGCCCATCACTCATGCGCAGACGATGGGTGATATCATAGGGCCTACGGGTCTTGATAGAATTGGTATAGGCATGGTTTACCGCGTCGCGGTCGTCCGGGTGTATTGCGTTGAGAAACGCTTCATAAGAGGCACCAAAAAGGTTCGGATCGATCTCGAATATGCGGAACACTTCATCCGACCAATCCAGTCTGCCACGGACGATATCCAACGTCCAACCGCCCAAGTGTGCGAGGCTTTCCGTTTCTTTCATACGGTTTGTGAGATTACGTACCTCTGATTCAGCCTGTTTGCGTTCGGTGATGTCTTCACCTGAACTCACCGTACCGGTGATTCGCCCTGTTGTGTCGAGGATGACATTATTGTGCCAGGCGATCCAGCGCCTTTCGCCGTTTTTGGTCAGAATACTGTTTTCATAATAATCAATATTTTTTAAGTCCCCACGCATAAGCTGTTGATACGTCTTGAAGACCGCTTCGTAATCTTCTGGAGGAAGGCAGGTCTTGAACCAGTCTTTGCCCGTCAACTCTCCGCAACTATAACCCAGAATTTCATACCCCTTGCGATTGAGGAGTTCCACCCTGGCGTTTTCGTCAAGAACAACCAGCATTATCTCCACAGTGTTTAAATACAGTTCGGTCCTGTCCTTTTCGGCCTGGATCACATTTATTGACTGTTTTTCGGGCATCTTGTGCCGATCATCTTCCAGCGATGACTGCGTGACTGCATTTTTATCCATGGAATCCTTTCATGTTTGTTTTCACAAATCGCTGATACCCCATTTATGGTTCGTTGGACGTTGGGAAACTAAAGAAAAATGTGGCACCTTGATTGACACTGGATTCTGCCCAGATTCGCCCCCCATGGCGTTTGACAATTCTCTGCACGGTTGCAAGTCCAATTCCGGTTCCGGGAAATTCGGACTTGGTATGTAAGCGTTGAAAGGTTCCAAACAGCTTGTTTTTATGTTGCATATCAAAGCCTGCGCCGTTGTCTTTCACATAGAAAACGGGATCGTTTTTGTGCTGAGGTTCCTGATCGGGAAGCAACGTCCCCCACTCAATCCGGGTCTGTGCCTGCTTGCTGGTGTATTTCCATGCGTTTTGAAACAGATTGGTGATCATTATTTTAAGCAGTTCTGGATCAGCCTGAATGTTCATGGCATCTACAATGATGATTTGAGCGTCACGCCCGGGTTGACTGTTTTTTAACTCCTCGCTGATTTCTTGAAGCAATCCGGTCAGATTCACGGAATGTTTTTCCACAGGTTTTTGTGTTGCTTGTGAAAGCATCAGGAGATTATCAATCATGGTATTCATCGTTTGAATACTTCGACTGATTCGGTTGAGATACATTTTCCCATCTTCATCAAATAGTTGTTGATACTCCTCCTGGAGCAGTTGACTGTATATCAAGAGATGCTGGAGAGGGGCTCGCAGATCATGTGCGACAGAATAACTGAAGGCATCCAATTCTCTGTTGGTTTCTTCCAATTTGGTTTCAGTACGCTGTTGCTCTGCGATTTTTTCTTGTAGACGCTCATTTTTTTCTTCAAGCTGAAGTTGCAAATTTCTCAATTTGAGGTGGGTTTCAATGCGCACCGAGACGTCCTCAGGCTGAAAAGGTTTGGTGATAAAATCAACTCCTCCTGTATGAAATCCTTTGAGTTTGTTTCCCATGTCATCCAGTGAGGTTAAAAAAATTACCGGTATGGCCGCTGTCGTTTCATCCGTTTTGAGTTGATGACAGACTTCATACCCATCCATGCCCGGCATCATGATATCCAACAGAATTAAATCCGGCTTTTTATTTCGGGCAATCATCAATCCAGTGGATCCATCTGGCGCCCCGGTAACAGCATAACCACAGTGGATCAGCATATCTTCCAGTAATTGAATATTCAGGATGTTATCGTCCACAATCAAAATGAGCGGTTTTGAGGCGGGAGCGTGTGGTGTGTTCATTTTCGTTCTCCTGTTCATTAAATCGATAATCTTTTGTATTAACAAATCGTCATAGCTGTTCCTGATTTGTCTATAGCAAAAATAGAAACACGAATACAATCCGTTTTTGGATTAAATTTTGATTTTCATTCATGGCAAGGCTTACCCTTGAACACATTATTTCACTTGCATCCACTCCTGATTTATGACAATTTTTCTCGTTAAATTTTTAGTATAATCAGCCATTTGCTGATTGTTTTTTTGCCATTTTGAAGGGTTTGTCCATGTTTCTGAAAATTATTGCTTTTATCGTCATTCACAGCGCGTTGCTTATGTCCGCTTGGGCAAATCCGTTTTCGACCGTTTCACTTCACGGCAAGGTGGTCACACCTGATGGTGCGCCTGTTCCGGATGTGCAGGTAGTTCTGCTTAAATTTACGCCCAATGCACAGGGTGAAATGCAAACCAAAGGACCTGTCGGCAGGGTTGCGGCTCCACAAGGCGAATATCTATTTGAAAACCTGCCCGTTGAAGAACATGCCAGATACCGCCTGGGAACCCGTGTGAACGGCGAATTGATGAGCAGTGACATATTTATTCTGGATGGAACGCAAAGCACCGTGGAGATGAATTTGCCGGTTGCCGCGGCACCTCGGACAGAAATGATGCCGGGTGCGCCTTCAGGCACGCATGGCCAGCTTGCGAATAATAATGCCAATGCGGAACCTGTGACGATCCGGGGCAAGATTTTGCGCAAAGATGGCTCACCGGTTCCAGACGTGAATGTTGTTCTGCTTAAATTCATGATTGATTCCACCGGCGAACTTCAAACCAATGGCCCTCTGGCTCGTGTTCTCGCACACAATGGTGAATATCTGTTTGAAAAAATTCCGCAGGATGTCAAGGCGGCCTATCAGTTGGGAACCAGCATTGACGGAGAACTGGTCAGCACTGATTACTTTTTCATGACAGGTGCCACCACGATGGAAATCGATTTACCCATTCCCTCAGTGACAGAAAACGCGGACGTGCTGGAAATTCGCCAGGAATCTGTGTTTCTGGAGTCTGGAACGGGTGAATTGATCGTTACTGAAGTGATGAATGTGTCCAATGGCACGGGCGATCGGGTTGACACCAAACGTCATCCGATCCTGATCAAAATGCCAGGGGGATATACCCAATTCATAATGCATCAGGGGGCGAATGAAAACGAATGGTCTGTTGTGGAAGGCTATCTTCAACTGAATCCTGTCTTTAAACCGGGCACATCCCAGATTGTGTTTCAATATCGTCTGCCTGCCCTGTGGGGCAGTATCTCGTTTGAAAAAATTTTTCCTGACAAGGTGCAGAGCAGAGAAATTTTTATTCAGGGTACCGGAATTCGCCTGAATCCAGGCGATGAACTTAAATTTCAAGGCAAACAGGATTTTGGTGATCGAGTTTTCCTGCAATGGACACTGACCGGCGATCACCACCAGACAACCCTGGAGGTGACAGGTTTACCCGTAGAGCAGTTTCCGTTTATTCTGGTCGGGATCGTGGTGTTTCTTGGTTCCATGGGAGGCGTGGTCTATTTCATGCGATTTCGCCTGAACGCCTGATGATTTTCATACTGATGGAAAAGGAGTGGTTATGATTGTCAAAGTATTCATTCGAAGAAATATTCCACCGGGAAAAGTGCCTGAATTGGCACCATTGATGAAACAACTACGCATGCTGGCCATCAGTCAGCATGGCTATATTTCTGGGGAAACGCTCAAGGATGTTGACACCCATCAGGACTATATCACCATCAGCACATGGCACAGCATGTCCGACTGGAAAAACTTTGAAAAGATGGCGGAGCGCAAGGCGCTGGTGGATAAAATTGAAACAATTCTGAGCCAGAAATCTCAATACATTGCATACAGTTACTAACTCTTACAGGAAATCAGGGCATGAATCACTGGGAACATCCTTCAGATAAAGACATTGCGGGGAATCGGATCAACGAATCCGCGTTTTACAACAAGAGCCTGCTGACCAATGTGTTGTCAGGTGTGTTAGTCGTTATCGGGCTAATGCTGCCGGAACCCTTTCGAAATCCGGTTCTGAGTACCGGTTTGTTCGCGGTATCAGGAGCCGTTACCAACTGGTTGGCCATTCACATGCTGTTTGAGAAAATTCCGGGATTGTATGGCACAGGCATCATCCCCGCGAGATTCAATGATTTCAAGCGCGGCATCCATACCATGGTGATGGAACAGTTTTTTGTGAAAGAAAATGTTGCCCATTTTTTTGATGAAAACGAACAGGGATCCACCCATAAATTTGATTTCACGCCAATCATTGAAAAACTGGATTTCACCCCTGTCTTTGATTCATTGGTTAAAACCATCATGGAATCGCCCATGAGCGGAATGCTGATGATGGTGGGTGGGATACAGGCGATTGAACCCATGAAAACTCCATTTATCGCCAAAACAAAAGCCGCGATTGAAGCGATCGCGCTCAGTCCTGAATTTCAGCATGAATTACGCATCCAGCTCGGAACATCGTCCATGAGTGAGGATATGATTCAGAAAGCTGAGAAAATTGTAAAAAAACGGCTGGATGAATTGACACCGGAAATGGTGAAAGAAATCATCCAGCAAATGATTCATCAGCACCTGGGCTGGCTGGTGGTCTGGGGTGGCGTTTTCGGCGGACTGATTGGTCTGGCCTCTTCTTTTTTCTTTTAGGAACGTTCAAAAATAATAAGGAACCCATGCTGATACTCGACACCTTATTGTATGCTGAAAAACTGCAGAAAGTTGGTTTCACCCCGGAGCAAGCCAAAGTACAGGCTGAACAACTCAGGGAGATTGTTGAGAATGATCTTGCCACCAAAGAAGACATCAAACGGCTGGAACTTCAGATTGTAGAAGTGAAAAAAGATATTGCTGAAATTAGAAAAGAGGCTGGTCAGAATCAGAAAGACATTGTGAAGTGGATCGTAGGCATGGGATTAACTATCATGCTCAGCACCACAGCCTTACTGTTTGCCTCAATCGCACTGTTCAAAGTTGTCATGCCGCAAGAAGAAAACATCGGTGTGACGACAGATTATCAAACGATCTTTCTTGCTGAATCCGGCATGTAGGCGGCCCTGATCTGGATGCTGTCAAAATCACACATCAAAAACAAAATCTCACCTGTTCCCGCCATTTTATTCTGGTCAAAATATTTTTTAATCGAATAAAGCCCTGATTCTTTCATGAACGATGCGACGGCTGTCGCGCAAATAGGCCGTTCAGGGTCGTCATTCAGGTAACGGTATCCCAGAATGTATCTGAGTTTAGCCCAACCGTGCAGGGACTTCTTTTTTTTGTGATATTTAACGATGCCCCGCTTTCGGGTAAGAATGTAGTGTCCAAAGACATGATTGAAATAATTGGCCACCAGTTTTTCATAACCGTAATGCGGATAATCGTAATCCCCACGAGTGATATGTTTGATCGTTCTTGCAAGTTGGGACCGGTCGGTGGTGATGATTTCATTCCGCCGGATGATCTTCAAATCTTCCTCACGGGTTCGACCGGGAGTTCGTCGGTCATTGATAATCGGGAACATGCGTTTTCTGCGGTCTTCCACAGGATACCGAGGTCCGGCCACGACATAATAGGGCAGAAGCTTGGTGCCAAAATCTTTCATATGGACAATTTCAAGACCTTTGCCGCCGATGTAATGGACAAATGCGCCATTTCCCAAATGAAACATGACATGGGAAAACGCAAAATGGAAGCCGTTGGCGTTAGCGATCAACTGCCGTACCGGAGTGACATACAGCAGATCACGCAAGCTCGTTCCGCCTTTTCGGGTATCACCTCTGACAAAAATAATATCTCCGGGCATGACTTTTCCCTGCACGGTGTAATCATCCATGGAACCAAATGTGAGTTCAGGGAAGGGGATGGCCTTGTTCTTCATCATGATCTGGGTTTTGAGTGTGATGAAATTGTGCATGAGAAAGGTGAACCGGATTTCTGAAAGATTGTAGTAGCGATTGATTATGCCATGCTCAATTTCGTCATCATCAATGGAGAAAAACAGATCACTTTCCTCCTGCATGTGATCCACATCAATGGTCGTTGCTTTGGGTGCAATCAGGGATTCCAGATATTTTTTGGAAAAATAGATTTTTCCCAACTCATAGAGCATTTTTTTCAAGCCCTCTTTAAAAGTTGGAATTTCCCTCTGAATCACACCTTTTTCCATATTCATGTCTCCTTTTTCAGTATCTCGTCAGTTGTAAGTTCTCACAGCAGGGGGTTGGTTGTTCGTGACCGTTCCATGAACCATGTCGTCAACTTAAGGCGTTCTTCGCCGAGGAATCCCCCTTTTCAAAGGGGGTATGGGGGATTTAACGCTCAGAATTACATCCCCCTAACCCCCTTGAACCAAGGGGGAATTGAAGCACCATTCAGAATGCTTAAGTTGATGACATGGATAACGTGCCCCACGGGAGGTAGGGCACGAGCAAATTTTTATATTCTGTTGCCATTCCTAAGCGGTATATGAGTTTCTACCGGCATCACCCTGTGATTTTGGCCACGATCAGGGTGATGTCATCTTCCTGGGGATGGTTGTCATAATGCTTGTAGGCATCCTCAATGATCCGGTTTCTGATGGAAAGAGCACTTTTGTCAGCAACATCTTTGAGAATCTTCTTCAGTCGGGTTGCACCAAAACTTTCTCCTGCCAGATTATAATTTTCAATCAAGCCATCCGTGTACCAGATGATCACATCATCTTTTTGTAATTCGAGCGTTTGAATTTTGAAGGTATTGTCCGGTTTTGATCCAAGAATGGAGGACCGCATGCTCAAATCCATGATGGGACGATGGACTGTTTTTTTGTGGGCTGTGACGATTTCAAAGCCTGAGGGTCTGTAAACATAAATCGGGGTGTGTCCGGCACTGGTGTAAATGAGGTTGTGATTGCGGAGATCCAGCACCGAATATAAAAATGTCATGGTATAATTCCCTGAAGTCGAAAAATACAGGACGTTGTTGAGCACTTCCATGAAATAGGAGGGATGCCGGAATTGAAACTGAATACTGCCGCCTTCATCCAGAATTTTGGCATAATTCTGCTCGATGGCCATAAACAGGCTGTTGACCATCGCGGTGATCAACGCGGCCGGAATGCCATGTCCGGTCACATCGCCAATCAGAATGTCCAACCGCTCGATTTCTTCATGATACTGATAATTATACCAGTCACCGCCTGTTTCAGAAGCGGACTGGTAATAACTGGCAATCTGGACCTTGTCCAGGAACGGATCTTTTTTGGGAATGAGCAATTCCTGAACCGCGCGGGCTGTTTCCATTTCCAGTGAAAGCCGTTCTGTTTTGGCCATATCTTCATACAACTGGGCATTTTCGATGGAAATGGCCATTTGTGCTGACAGCAACTTCAAAATCTCAAGTCTGGCACTGGTGAAGACGCTTTCCATGAGATTGTTTTCGAGATACAGAATTCCGGTCATCTCGGTTTTGTGCAATATCGGAAAGCACAGCACCGAGCGGGAGTTTCGAGCCTGGAAATACGGATCAGAATGAAAATATTCATCTGACATGGCATTGGCCAGAATCACAGGATTTTGCGTGCGAATCACCAGATAGATCAGGGATAAGGGCAAAATGGGCAGGGAATCAATCTGCGTGGTGATTTGTGTACGCATGACCTGCACTTCCTGCCCTCCCACAGAACCTTCAGCCTGAATGAACCAGTCGTTCTTTTTTCTGAGAAGGAGAGCGCCTTTTTGCGCGCCGGCGTTTTCCATGACGATCCGCATCATTTTTTTTAACAGACGATCGAGAATGATCTCGCTGGAAATGGCCTGTGACGCTTTCATGACGGTCATGAAATCCAGATTACCGGGAAGTACACTGGTGGTTTCCGGGATAAAACTATCCTGTTTATCCGTGTCGGCTTGTTTGAGATTGGTGCCTGCATAGAAAAACGCGGGATAATGTGTTTCCATTGCCCGTGCTTTGTTCAACGCCCCCCACTTGTCATAGATGAAGTGGGCCTGACGCAGATAGACTTTTGCCAGTTGTTCGCGTCCCCGAAGAAAATAAAATTTTCCGGCGAGTTCGTTGGCCAGTGCCTCAAAATATAGAAATTGCTGGTTTCGGGCATAGTCAATGGCCTGATCATAAAAATCCATAGCCATTCCACGATGTCCCCGGACCCGTGCGTTTTCTGCTGAGACCAGGTAATAACCCGTCAGATAATTTTCAGGTGAATGCTGACTCAAACGCCCCAGTGTTTCCAGAGCGCTTTCTGTCTGCTTCAGTGTCTTTATTTGAGTGGAACGATCTGCCTGAGAAAAAGTCGCCAACTGACACAACGTATTGAGGATTGTAAACAAACCCATGGAAAACGTAGATCTTGCGCCATCAATATAACGTTCGGCCAGTTGCATGTGTGTCTGGCCCAGATCATAATTTTCAAAAAAGTAACACAGAAACCCTTTCAGAAAATGCAGAGCAAACAACGCGGGTTTATCTCCAGCCTGCTGATGGATGCCACGCATTTTGTTTTCATCATAACTGCTGCCTTTGAGCAGACAGGGCGCTGTTACAGAAACATTGCTGAAATTCAGAACCGTCTGATGCAGAATCTGAATCAGATGCAGTGCCGTTTCCTGGCGAAAGCGCTGAATTCTTGTTGAAAACGAAAACATCTCCTTTTCAATTTCATCCAACTGTATTCCTGCCGCAAATGAATGATACGAATAGACAAACGCCGCCAGACTGGCATATTCCAGATCTCCTGTAGCGACCCCCATTCGCATGGCTTCTTTTAAAGTGGGTAACGTCGATCGGACGGGATTTTTCCAGTGTTCAATGAAGTTGCTGAATAAAAAAGTGATGCGGCATTTCAGCGCGTCCAATCTGAAATGTTCTACCAGTTCGATGGCCTGAAGGCCAAACTGGAAGCCTTCATCCACCTTGTTCAGCACACTGCACAGAATCATCCCGTAAGAGACATAGGCATCCGCGGAGAAGGGGGTGTTTCCATATTTCAGCGATAAATTCACACCATGAAAAATAATGACCGGATACAGTTCCGGAGCCACAAAAAAGCTGACTGTTTTCACCCGGGACAGGATTCGCATGATGGCAATCTGATGCTTGTCCTGCATGGGACGAAGACTATTGAGTTTGTCAACCGTCTTGCCCCACAGATTGAAGCGGGTTTTCTGCAACAGCAGTAGTAAATCGATTTTCCCCGGTTTTCTGCTGAGTTTCACACCCAGCGTTTCCAGGGCGGTCAGGGCCAGATCCACAGCCTGATTCAGTTCGTTACGCGCCATGTGTGCCTGGATCCGGATTTCATAAACTCTGGCGCGTTCGATCACGTCCGGCACATGTTCAAAAAACTGCTGGGCGTATTTTTCCATCTTTTGATAGTGTCCATTCAGATAGGAACTTTCGATCATGAGCAGATAGATTTCCCGTGAAATCTGAGGGTAGGGTTCCCAACAATTTTTTCCCAGAACCCGGATGGCCCGTGTCAGGTATTGAAAGGCCACTTCAAATGCCGATTCCCGATGCGCTTTCAAGGCGGCTTTTTTATTCAGTTCCACCAGAAACAGGCGGTCCTCTTCGGAATGAACAGGTTTTCCTGAATTGAAATGATTGACAATATGGAACAATTGCTCCTGCTTTTTTTCTTCTGGGACATGCTCATACAGCAGTTTTCCAATCAGATGATGCGCCTGGATTCGTTCTTCCTGGGAGATATAGTCATAAACGGTCTGACGGATCCGGTCATGGGCAAAGGAAAAATGAGGAACTGAATCGGTGTTTCGATCTTCCAGAATTTCAGGGCTGATTTCCAGTTCTTCCCAGTAAAAATTGGCTGTGAGCAGGCCTTTTTCAACCGCGGGCCACAAGTGATGAACCACCTCTGACGCAGAGATACTGGTCAGTTTTGAAATCATGGTGATTTCAGCGACCTGCCCCAGACATGCCGCGTAATTCAACAACTGACGTGATTTAAACGTCAGCCCTTGCAGTCGTTCTTCAATCAAACCAAATACATTTTCGGTCACATCTTTTTGAGAAATGAGCTCCGGTTCCCATTTCCAGGCCCCTTTCTGTTCATCAAACTCAATCAGTTTTTCGGAATAGAGGGTTTTGAGAAAAAACTGGACAAAAAACGGATTCCCCTGCGTTTTGGCATGGATCACCTCAGCCAGAGACCGGCATTGATTTGCGGCGCAATGGAACATATCGGTCAATAACGACACAATTTGTGACGGATTCCACGGGTGAAGATCTATCTTTGTGAGGTGGACATGCCCTTGCTTCAGCACTTCCAGATAGGGTGCGATCCACTCCATGTCTTCACTGTTTTCATCCCGGACCGCCAGTATGATCAGTAGATGATGCCATCCCTGCTGATCCAGCAGGGCGTTGAGCAAGTCTCTGGAGGCGGTGTCCGCCCACTGAAAATCATCAAGAAACAAAACCAGGGGATGTTCCGCCTGGGCAAACAACCGGATCATGGATTGAAACACCATCCGAAACCGGTTTTGTGTTTCCTTCGGCGACAGTTCAGGAACTGAAGGTTGTTTGCCAACGATGGTTTCCAACTCGGGAATCACGTCAATCACAACCTGGAGATTGGGGGTCATGGTTTTGATGAGTTTTTGTTTCCAGAATAAAATCTGGGCTTCACTCATCGACAGCAATTGCAGGATCAGTTCATTGAGCGCCTGAATGATGGAGGTGTAAGGCATGTTGCGGTTGAACACATCAAACTTCCCTGAAATATAAAACCCCCGCCGACTCACGACCGAGCCATGAAGCTCCCGCACCAGCGCGCTTTTTCCCAGTCCGGGTTTGCCCTGGATGACGATCAATTCAATGTTGCCTTCGCAAACTCTTCTGAAACAGTCTCTGACATGCTCCACCTCGTTTTCCCGCCCATAAAACCGGTGTGGAATTTTAAACACACTTGAGCGTTTGATGTCTTCCAGAGGAAAGGGACTGATCCTGGATTTTTCATTCCATTCGGTCTGACAGCGCAGGAGATCATGTTTCAGGCCAAAGGCGCTTTGATAACGATCTTCAGGATCTTTGGACATCAATTTGAGTATGAGATCCGACAGTATTCTGGGAATATGGGCATTGAGCTGATGAGGCGGCGTTGGTGGTTGGGCGATGTGATAATAAACCAGTTCCATGGGATCTTCTGACAGAAACGGACGACGGCCTGTCAGCAGTTCATAAAACGTAACACCCAGCGAATAGAAATCAGTCCGCCAATCCATTTCGCAATTGATCCGGCCTGTCTGTTCAGGCGAAACATAATGCAGTGTGCCTTCTATCGTGTCCAGTGCCGGCGTTTGGTTTTCGGTTTTTTCATACAAGGGCACTGCGATGCTCAAATCAATGATCTGGGTTCTTTTCTGTTCAGGACTGTAAATGATGTTGGACGGATTGAGATCTTTATGAATGATGCGCTGATGATGAATGGCGGCCAGCGCGTCCGTGAGTTGCACGGCAATATTCAGAAAACTGGTCAGATCCCCCTGAAAGTCCTTGATAAATTTAGACAGGGATTGTCCGCCGATATCCTCAAGCAACATCACCGGGATATTATGAAAATATTTAAAATCCAGACTCTGGATCACTCCGGGATGACGCATATTTTGCAAAAGCTGATATTCCCGTTTTAGTTGTCGAACCAATTTCTGCGAGGGATATTCCCCCTGAAGTGTTTTCAGAATAGCCCGCTGTCCGTTGGCATTGGTTCCCCGGAATATCAGTGTAGAGCCACCCTGATAAACAGTTTCTTCAATTTTATAATCCAGAATTTCAGGCATCATCATGCCGACCTTCGCTTGATATTTCAGGAGTGCCCTGCCAAACCCGCCGCTGTCGCATCATTCGTTTTTTGTGTCATATCGAACCCCTGTGAGGGATCTTGAACTTTCGTTAGTCGAGAGGACACCACTTCTGAATTACGTGACAACGACTATTTACCGCACCTTGCGGTTTCATGTTGGTATATATACAAAAAAAAAGACCTTTGAAATAGCTGTTGATAAATATTTTCTTAATTTTTCATCTATGCCCCAACCCATCACGACTTACGGATACAATGCAAAATACACAGGTGCGCTTCAAGGATTCCATTGCGGTAAAACTGCTGACCGCCGTCTTTGCGTTTTATCTGGTGTTGACGTTCACCGTGACCATCATTCACATGGTGACCAATTATTATTACGAGGAACAGGCGTTGATGACTGAGCTTGACAACATTGCTCTTCGCCATATTCCAGTGGTGCAACAGGATTTGCTGACGCAAAAAAATTCACTCCAGAAAGAACTTCAGGGGATTCATGCGTTTTCGGGGATTTTGGGGGTAAGGATTCTCTCGACGGATGGTTCCGTGAGGGCACAGATTGGAAAGACCAGCCCTGCAACTCAAGGCAATTCCATCAATGGCTATTTCCGGTTGGAAGATGCCGGTTTTTTCTCAAAAAAATATGAAATCAGGTCTCCCGGTGATGCGGGAGTAAAAATGGGAGAAATCGAACTTTTTTCCAGTTTGATGGTTGTTTATGAACGCCTGAAAATCGGGTTCCTGCTGATCATTATCAACGCTGTCATAAAAACAATTGGATTATGGCTCATTTTTTTATGGATCTCCCGTCACATCCTCAGCATTCCGTTGGGCACGCTGATTCGTGCCATGGATCATGTCAAACTGGAAAATCTCGATCAACAACGGGTTCAACTCCCTCTGGACGGAAAAAATGAGATCACCCTGCTGGGACGATCCATGAATGAAATGATGGAAAAACTGTCACGGGCCATTGCCAGTCAGCAACACACGGAACTGCAAAAACTCCAGCTTGAACAGCAACTCAAACAGGCCCAGAAAATGGAGGCTATCGGGACACTCGCCGGTGGCATTGCTCACGACTTCAATAATTTGCTGTATGTGATCCTGGGCTATGCGAATATGTCCAAAGATGACTTGCCCGCAGACCACCCGGTCCGTGAAAATCTGGGGGAAATTGTAACAGCAGGTCACCGGGCTGAAAAACTCATTCAGCAGATTCTGACCTTCAGTCGTCAGGCGGAACAGGAAAAAATTCCCTTGCACCTGGTTCCGCTGGTCAAGGAATCTCTCAAATTTTTAAGAGCCTCCCTGCCGACCACCATCCACATTGTTTCAGATATCAATCCGGACCAGAAACAGAATATTCTGGCAGACCCCACACAAATGCACCAGATTCTGCTCAATTTATGTACCAACGCGTCCTATGCCATGAAGGATGAGGGCGGCACCTTGAAAGTAATGCTGGATGCTGTGTTTCTTACGCTGGAGGAGGCGTTGCCGCTCAATCTGGTGGAAGGGCATTATGTGCGGCTGAGGGTGCAGGATACGGGAACAGGCATAGAACCTGATATTCTTGACAGAATTTTTGAACCCTATTTCACGACAAAACCGGTTGGAGAAGGCACAGGAATGGGGTTGGCGGTGGTTCATGGAATCATCCAGGCCCATAAAGGGGCTATCACCGTGACAAGCACCGGGAACGAAGGCACGTTATTCACCATACTGCTCCCGGTGTTTGAATCTGAAGATATTGAAACGTACATTCAGAAAATAGAACCGGTTTCAGGTCAAAACCAGCATATCCTGTTGGTCGATGATGAAGAACTGGTACTCCAGATGGAAAAAGAACAGTTGGAGCGTCTGGGATATCAGGTCACAGCTTTTACCGATCCTTTGACAGCTTATGATGCCTTTTTGATGGCACCGTTTGCGTTTGATCTGCTGCTCACCGATCAGACCATGCCCTCTCTTACTGGAAAAGCCCTGGCGGGAAAAATTCTGGGGAAACGTCCGGATCTGCCGGTAATTCTGGTATCAGGATACCATGAGTCGCTCAATCTTCAGGAATTGCATGAAGCAGGAATTATGGAATTTTTAACAAAGCCTGTGAACATGCGACAACTGAGTCACATTCTGCAAACCTTGCTTGAAAAGTAAGCGTTCAGCGTTCAGCTTTCAGTGTTTATGCGCCTCAGAAGCATTATGACTCAATAGCAGAAAAAATCGTTTGGCTTCCAGGCCTGGAGCATTCCTGATAGCTGAAGGCTGAACGCTTACCTTGAAAACAGAGTTGAAACGTCCTGAATATGCGACACAGACTAAATATCACTGTCTTCAATGTTTCCGACCGCCCAAAAGGCTTTTTCACGAACTTGAGGATCCGGATCATCCAGCAGATAACGCAGTTCTGTCAGTGATTCCGGATTCTGAAGCATTCCCAACGCCCACACAGCATGTTCCCTCACGCCGGCATAGGGATCACGCAGTAGATCCATGAGGGTCGCTGTGGCATCAATAGACTCCAGCATGCCAAGTGCCCAGGCGATATTTTCCCGCACACTGGCTGAGGGATCCTGTGAATGTCTGATCAATGCGGGAACAGCACCCGGTTCGCCCCAGATCCCCAAAGCCCAGGCGGCCATCGCCTTGAGGGAAGCATCTTCATGATCCAGTTTGTCCAGAATTTTAGTGAAAGCGTCTTTTCCGGATAAGCGCAAAGTGCTGATGATGAATTCCTGAACAGGACTTTCTTCTTTGAGCAGAACCCGGAACACCGCATCAAAATGATCCAGTTTCTGACAGGCACCCACCGCCCATACGGCGAAATACCGGATTTCAAGGTTCTCATGAGCCAGATAATTCACAAAGTGATCTACCGTCGACTGATGCGCGGACAGACTTTGTTGAAGTTTCCGCAGTGTTTCCGGATTTTCCCGTAACGCCACATAAATTTTGGACAGGGCTTCCATGATACTTTCCCGATGTTCCGGAGACTGGTGTTCCCATGCCGTCAACAACGGCAAAACACCTGCCAGTGAGCCCATCACACCTAACGCCTGAATGGCCAGTTTTCTCACCTCAGGGTGCTGATGATCCAGCGCCTGTGTGAAAGGTGCCAGAGAGTCCTCTAAAACAGTTTTCTGGAACATGGGGTTCTCCTGTAGCTTTTGAAAAATTTGTAGTTGAATTGCGTCTCAGGCAAGGAACAGACTAAGAAGTTTGGACAATGCACTTTCTAAGTATCCGACCATGAATCTTTAACTATTTTTTCTGGTTCCCTATTTCTGGTGCACGTCTGTTAAGTTAAGCCCTGTGAAGGCACTGGCACCAATTCCCCCTTGGCTTAAGGTGGTTCGGGGGATGTTATTCTGAGCTTTAAATCCCCCATGCCCCCTTTGAAAAGGGGGATTTTCTCGCAGGTAGAGACGAGTTTCAAACCCGTCTCTACCGGGAACCGTTCCAGACGAGACGTCAGGAACCAGATTAATGTCAAAAATTTTTTGATCGGCTACTTATCCGTTTCTGGAGACAGGGATGTTGCTACGTGTCAAATCTTACTCAATGTTGCTACCAATATAATTACGTGGCCATTCAGTGGGGGAAAGATATTCACGGCGAACCGTCGTGGGGTCAAGACAAAATAATATTTTATCCGGAAACAGAGCAATAATTTGTGCTTGCCAACGTTTGGAATTTTATGACATAGGACCTTATATCTTGAAGCTTGTTTTTGACGTTGGCCCTCATGTTCAGTGATCATAAAAATTCAAATCCACAGGGGAAACTATGACAAAACCATACATTCTTAATGCACGGGACGCCTCCATGCACGATGTGTCTCTTCTTGGCGGCAAGGCCAACAACATGGCATGGCTGACCCGTAACGCATTTCCGGTCCCCGATTGGCTGGTCGTGACAACCCATGCTTATGACCAACATCTGCAACAGGAAGGACTCAAGGCCTGGATCAAGGAACAGATGGTCAAGGTCCAGAAAGCTGACAGAGCGGCTATTCCTGCGATTTTGAAAGAAATCCGCCAGAAAGTGGTAGAGTCGCCCTTTCCACGGACAATTGAAACAATACTCCAACAAAATCTTGCCCGGATTGACGACTGGGAAAACGAATATTTCGCCGTGCGTTCCTCCATTGTGGGAGAAGACGCTGAAGGTGCCTCCTTTGCGGGGCAAATGGAGTCCTTCCTGTTTCAGAAAGGGCTGGCCCAGATTTCAGAATCTGTCCGCAAATGTTTTGCCAGCTCCTATACCGACCGGGCCATCCTCTATCGCATCCAGAAAGGATTGCCGCTGTTGAGCATCGAAGCCGCCGTGGTGGTGCAGGTGATGATTGAAGGCCGGGTTTCAGGAGTGTTGTTCACGGCTCATCCAGTCACAGGCAGTCGTCAGCACGCACTGGTTTCCTCCTGTTACGGAATTGGTGAAGGCATTGTTTCAGGCCTCTGCAACACCGATGAATACCATGTCGGACTGGTCGATGGCACGGTGCAAGCGTCTATCAATGACAAGGATGCCCAGATGATTTTTGATCAGACCACAGGCCGGGGCGTGGTCAGGGTGGATGTGGCTCAAGACCTGCGCCTGCAACCCAGTCTGAGCGATAACGAGGCTCGACGTGTCGCGGATTGCGGCCGGGTGATTGCCGAATTGCTGGGACGTCCCCAGGATATTGAATGGGCCTTCCGTGAAAATCAACTCTACATTTTGCAAACCAGACCCATCACCCAGCTTCCGCCTCCGGCAGAGCCTCGCGGTAACTGGCTGGTTTGGGACAATTCGAACATTCAGGAAAGCTACTGCGGCATCACCACACCCCTGACCTTCAGTTTTGCCAACAAGACCTATGGCGAAGTGTATCGGCAGACCATGCGGATCATGGGGATTTCCCCCAAAGTGATTCAGGAACATGATGCCATGCTCAACACCATGCTCGGGCTCATCCAGGGGCGGGTGTATTACAACATCAACAACTGGTATCGCGGACTCCTGTTTCTGCCCTCCTTCAAAACCCATAAAGGCGATATGGAACGGATGATGGGACTCCAGGATTCAGTGGATATGGTTCAGGATAAAATGTTGACCTGGCGTGAAAAAATCAAACGGCTTCCCGGATTGTTTGTCACGCTGATCCGGGCCTTGTGGAAATTCCGTCAGATCAACACCCTGACTGAAAACTTCAGGGCCATGTTCAAAGCCGTTTATGACAGCATTGACCGCAAAGCCCTGCATCGTCTTGAAATCGGCGAACTGATGGCGCTCAATCAGCGATTGTTTGATGAATTGATCTCCGGGTGGACGGTTCCCATCATCAACGATTTTTATGTGATGATGATGAATGGCAAAGTCCACCGCTGGCTCAACCGGATTGCGGTGGAAAATCCGGCAGTGGTCCAGAACAACCTGCTGTCTGGCGAAGAAGGCATTGAAAGCACCGAACCCACCAAACGACTGCTGAGGATGTGCGAAACCATTCGCCAGACCCCGAAGCTCCAGCAATTGTTCGAGACCTTTCCCAATGAACGTCTGCTCAATGCCATCCAGATTGACGATCCGTCCTTTTATAGGGAATGTCTGGCTTACATAGAATTGTATGGTGACCGGACCATTGGCGAATTGAAACTGGAATCGATCACCCTGCGGCAGGACGCGTCGTTCATGTTTGCGATCTTGCGTAATTTTCTGAGCCGGACAGACCTGAACCTGGAAACACTCAACCAGAATGAAGCCCGATTCCGTCAGGAAGCGGAAGAACTCTGTTTCAGCAGAATCCGGTCACAACTCGGTGAGCGGAAACTCCTGCGGTTCAAAAAAGATGTGGAACGACTGCGGCATGGCATCAAAAACCGGGAAAACATGCGGCTGGCACGAACCAGAGTGTTCGGGTTGTATCGGGACATTTATCTGGAAATAAGCCGTCAAATGCATTTTTACGGATTTTTTGAGCACCCTCGTGACATTTTTTACCTGACGGTGGAAGAATGCCAGTATTACATGGATGGCCGCATGCCCCAGCGGGATCTCAAACCTTTGATTGCCGCCCGCAAAGCCGAGTTTGAACGCTACAAACAGGAACCCGAACCAGCCCATCATTTTTATACAAAGGGGCCGGTCTATCATCACAACAGTTTTGAATATCCGCACAAAAACAAACAGGCCGCCGGAGATGGCGCGTTGAAAGGTATCGGCTGTTATCCCGGTATTGTGGAAAACAAGGTCAGGCTGATTTTTTCACCCGAAGATGAACTCTCCCTGAACGGCCAGATTCTGTGCACTGTCCGGACTGATCCGGGATGGGCACCGTTATTCCCGACGGCTGGCGGGATTGTGGTGGAACGGGGTTCCACCCTGTCACATTCCGCGGTAGTGGCCCGTGAATTGGGAATCCCCGCGATCGTGGGCATCCCTGATATTACAAAAATTCTGAAAGATGGTGAAACGATCCGCATGGATGGCGCGACCGGAGAAGTCACGAGGCTTGAAACCAAGTGATTGGCGGGGACTCGTTTAGCCGTCTTTTATTTGGGGTTGATCCTGTTTTCTGCCACACATTGTAGGGGCAAACTCCAAACCAGGTGGTGAATCAAAGACCGTTTTTTGACACAGGGCCGAAAATGTGACCAACCCCGAGAACTTTGTGATTTTTTGAATGGAGCATGAATGAATAAGCAGAAATCCCTACCAATCCAGTGGTCGCCTTCACTGGCAACAGAAATATTCATGATTGACGATCAGCACAAGGAGCTTTTCAGGAGGATTGACCGGTTGATGGATGCGTTGACGGAGGGAATCAGCAATGAAGAACTGCTTGAGCTGTTTTCGTTTCTTGAAGTGTACACGTTGCTACATTTTAACGCAGAAGAAGAATACATGACCGAATACAATTATCCCATGACAGAACTCCACAAAACACAGCATGTCTATTTTGTGGACAAACTCGAGGAATTGAAAGAGCAGGCAAAAAACTCATTCAACAGCCATCAACTTGCGGACCTGCTTAAAACACACCTGATCGACTGGCTGATCAATCATATTGTCAAAATGGATCAGCATTTGGCGGCATATCTCAAAAAGAACCGTGTGAGTTGAAAGGAAGGTAATCACTTTGGTTAAGTACCCGACCATAAATATTTATACATTTTTTCTGGTTCCCTATCTCTGGTGGAGAACCCTCCTTATCCCACCTCCGGTGGGCTTGCCAATGAGCAGTGGAAGGGTACCGGAGGTGCGATGTTTCGTGACATAAATGGCTGTACTCTCGTAGATCGGGCGAATCACCGACTGACCGAGCCCCAGGTTCAGGCCTTATGGTCCATGGTTACACATGAAAATCCAACCGCCTGAGATATGACGTATGAAAATATACAGTATTTTTTATTAACCAGAATCCTTTCCTCTGATTTGTGGCTCTTATGGGGTGAACGTGACAGACGCGGTGTTCTGTCGCTGACTCTGGTGGCAATCTGACCATAAGTTAAATTGTCACATATTTTAGACCATCCATTAAAATAAAGAGGATATATGAATAAATTATTTCCAGAAAATTTGCATAAAATTGAAAGAGTTATGAGAATTGTGTTAGGGTTGGTTTTATTAAGTCTTGTATTTGTCGGTCCACAGACATTATGGGGACTTGTTGGCGTAGTCCCTTTAATCACAGGATTAGTTAAAAGTTGTCCTCTTTATACCTTATTGGGTTTTAGTACATGTCCCATGAAACAGAGTTGACCTTATCAGATTATGACCTGATAAAACGTATTGCACTGAATGATCATAGTGCCTTAGACGTGTTGGTAAACCGGTACCAAAATCACGTGTACCGGTTTCTCGTATCTCTGACAGGGAATGAGACCCTGGCTGAAGAAGCTCTTCAGGAAACTTTCATAGCTTTGTGGCGATCGGCTCAAAGTTTTCAAGGGACAGGCTCAGTACGAGCCTGGATCTTTCAAATAGCGCGGAACGCCATTTCCCGTCAATACAGATTAAGGAAGGATGAACCTCACGATTTTGTTTCACTGGATGAATTAGGTCAACAGGCTGGATGGGGACAGGAACCTATGCAGGATAATATGGATGACCTGAAAGAAAAACGGGAATTGCTTGAGGTGGCAATGAACGCTCTTGCTCCGGAAGATCGGGAAATACTGATTTTGAGAGACCTGAACGGACTCACTGGCGATGAAACCGCTGAATTATTGCAAATGAGTTTACAGGCTGTTAAAAGCCGGTTACATCGAGCAAGGCTTCGACTGATGAAACATATGAGGGAGGTGCAGTCATGACTTTTGATGATCGAAAAATCGCTGGAATACGGTGTAGTGAGATCCTTGCGCAACTTTCCGGTTATATGGAGGGTGAGCTTGCTCAGGACACAGTCAACCTTATCAGAGAACATGTAAAGATATGCCATCAGTGTGAACAGTTTGGTGGAGAATTTGTTTCAGTCATCAAAACTTTTCGTGAAACCCTCAGTACACCCCCATCCATCTCTACAGATATTCAGCAACGTTTAAAAGCACGTCTTGTGGATCTTTGAGATTCATTTCCCTGTTTATTCTCTATTCTACCAGTTCTAAACCTCCGCCTTTAAGGCGGACAGACTTCAGCCAAACGGTTTTGGTCTGAGATTTGAGTGAGAATCTCCTTGACGTCAGGAAAGGAGGTTGTGCGCCTGGCATGGCGCTTAATTTGGTGGTGCAAGTCCACTCACTACCCTTTCAGGAGGGAAAGTGTAGTTCAGAGTCAAGGGTGTCCGAAGAAACTTGGGACAGGCGCCTCAGAAGAGGGCTACAACGAGTGCTCCAAGCCAATGAGGAATCTGAAGGAAGACCGAGACAAACCTGCCGCTTAAACTTGGTGTGAACCTCTGGTAGGCGGCCGCAAGGGATGAGGTAGCAACGCTTACCAAAATCCAATATCCTGAACGTAACTTGCGGTCGTAGAGGAGGTAAGCGGGCAGGGAAAATGAAGCATCTTACCCAGGGAAGAGCCGACAGACTAGCGGACATCATAACTACGATGCTTGCATCCGCACAGCGACTGTGGAGACATGGGAGCGCATGTCTGTGGGTTTTCAGATGAAGTCATAGTAGTCGTAAAACGATATGCCGATGAAGATGTGGGTGACCTATCTGAGGAGAAAACATATCGTAAGAGGCGTTAGCTAAAGGCGAAGGGATTCACATGTCAACAGAAGAAGGCCGCCTAAGTATCAAGGACTTGGAGACCTGAAAATCCTACTGTGGAAATGGGACGTATCCGATGGAAACGGAGGTAGGTCGAAATTAAAAAGTCCCTCAGAGAGAGAGAAAGGGCTCAACCTGATTCGTTCCGAGAGGAATAGTTTGGCATGAAGAGCCGTGTACGGACCCGTACGCACGGTTCTGTGAGCGGACGGAGTCTTCGGGCTCCTCCGACTCGATCCATAACGCACCTCTGGTGCCCTTCCACGGTTCGTTGTCAAGCCACCAGAGGTGGGTAAGGAGGGGTTCCCTACCAGAGGTACAAGGCTGTTAAGTTAAGTGAAGAAATTACCTGCGAGAAAATCCCCCTTTTCAAAGCTTAACTTTGGACACATTTCCACAATTGAAATTTTTATGCTAAGCTGAACATCCAGTGACAAAAACAAACCATGAATCAGTGGAGGTTCTCATGTTGATAACTACGGTAGCTCCCTGGATTGAG
>JADFZZ010000047.1 GCA_015232315.1 SAR324 cluster bacterium
GAAAATGTTCCTCTGAATTGGTCAATTTAGAACCAGTTGATGAGCTCTCTTTGGAAAAAGCCGCCTAGCGCATAAACCGTGCCAGTGCTTTAAATTGTCAAAGAAATTTTTTTAGAAAACCCGAGTATTTTCTTTTACAACTTATTCTTTTTTGTCTTTAAAGATCCAGCATCTGCTTGAGCAACTGGTTGACCACTTCCGGGTTGGCTTTGCCTTTGGACGCACGCATGATCTGACCTACAAAAAAGCCGAACACTTTGGTTTTTCCTTCACGATATTGCTGTACCTGATCCGGATTGGCCTCAACAATTTCACGGACCATGTTCAGCACAGCACTTTCATCAGAAATCTGTGACAGTCCCTGTTCCGCAATGATTTTTGAAGGCTGTTTGCCAGACTTCAGCATTTCTTCAAACACGGTTTTCGCGATTTTTCCGCTGATGGTTTTTTCCTGGAGCAACCTGACCAGTTCCGCCAAAAGATCCGGAGTAATGCCAGTGTCTGTGATGGCAACCTTGCGCTCGTTCATCACCCGCATCAATTCACTGGTGATCCAGTTACAAACCAGTTTGGGATCTGCCCCCAGATTGGCAACTGCTTCAAAATAATCAGCGACAGCACGATCATTGACCAACACCTCCGCGTCATAAGCACTCAAGCCATAAGCCTGAATGAACCGTTGCAGTTTGGCCTCAGGCAGTTCCGGCAATTCAGACCGGATCTGCTCAACCCATTCCCGGGTGAAATGCACCACCGGCAAATCCGGATCAGGGAAATAGCGATAATCATGGGCTTCTTCCTTGGATCTCATGCTGTAGGTCTTTTTTTTATCAGCATCCCACAACCGGGTTTCCTGAACAATGGTGTGGCCATCCAGAATGTCGTCGCGCTGGCGTTCAATTTCATAAATGATCGCCTGCTGAACGAAACGGAAGGAATTGATGTTTTTGATTTCTGCCCGGGTTCCGAATTTTTCCTGTCCGACAGGCCGAATTGACACATTGGCGTCACAACGCATGTGCCCTTTTTCCATATCCCCTTCGGAAACACCAAGAGACGTAACCAGCGCATGCATTTTTTCCATATAGGCTTTGGCTTCCTGGGGGGTCCGGATATCCGGTTCGCTCACAATTTCCAGCAAGGGCACACCGGCCCGGTTGAGGTCCACATAACTCCACTCGCCATCTTCATGTAGCAGTTTTCCCGCGTCCTCTTCCATGTGAATCCGGGTGATGCCAATCCGTTTTGTTTGTCCCTCCACCAGAATGTCCAGCCATCCATTTTCACAGATGGGGCGGTCAAACTGGGAAATCTGATAAGCTTTGGGCAGGTCCGGATAAAAATAGTTTTTTCGGGCAAATTGAGAATCCAGACGAATTTCGCAATGTGTGGCCAACCCGAGTTTTATGGCAAATTCCACCACTTTTTGATTGAGAACAGGCAGTACTCCGGGAAGTCCCATGCAGACCGGGCAAACATTCGTGTTGGGCGGCGCACCGAAGCGGGTGGAGCAGGAACAGAAAATTTTGGATTGGGTGGCTAACTGGGTATGAATTTCCAGTCCAATGACGGGTTCAAATTCCATAATATTTTCTCAACAACATGCGGTTGAACATTCGAAAAAAATAGATAGAAAACTTTTCAAAAATCTCACCTGCAGGCATGCGTAGAGACGCGCAAATTGCGCGTCTCTACAGACCTGAAAATGGAGGTAGTTCGTATTAAAACTTTTACCAGTTATTCTTTTACTGTTCCTTATTTATCCTGACGCTCAACATCCTGAATACGTGATTCGAGTTCAGTGATTTTTTGTAACAACAGAGACACCACATCCTGTTCCTCTTTCCCCCCTTTTTTACCGGAGGCTTTTTTTGCGGCTATTGAGTCCGTTTTGGAAGGTGCGGGGGTGCTTTTTTCAATCAGTTTGGCTGGAGTTGGAGCGGTTTCTATTTGATTGGCGACCTCTGTGTCAGGTGCGTTGAATGGATTCAGCAAGTGCATCTTGAGATCCTTGCTTGTGGCGGCCAGCCAGTTTTTAGACGAGATAATCGGTGTGGTCAGTGTCGTAATCTGGCGTTTCATGTTATCCAGCATTTCCAGATAAGAATCGAGAAGCTTGGGGATGAAATTGGTAAAAAACTCACCAAGAAAGCCTTCACGGTTGCGAATCATCTGATGCAGAAATGAAGTCGAAAACAGATAGGGGCCGCTTTGGTCCACAAAAATCTGGGTCAACACATTCTGCGTGATATCCTGATTCGTTTTCGAGTCAATGACCTGCACTTCATACCCTTCTTTGATTTTCCGCACCATATCGTCGAGTGTGACATACTGACTGCTGGAGACATCATACAATCTTCGGTTGGGATATTTTTTGATGACCAGTTTGAATTGATCTTTCATCGCATTCGCTTTTCGGCTCATACTCACCTTGTTTTTCTGATTAACGATAAGGTCCGTTGTTGATGGGGAACACTGAACGTTGATTATGGAAGACAACTAACAATCTAAGGTCTTCATTCCTTATTGCATCTTTACACATGCGCGCTTTTTCTTTTTCAAAAAAACGTGCCCGTCTTTATCCGCTGGAGCCATAGTTCGACAAGCTCACTACGGGTGACGACGCAAGCAGATATTTTTAAAAATGTACTCCTTGTGAAAATATGAATTTCAAGTCTGATGTATTCACAATCGCTGTTTCCGGTATCAGTTTATATTCCCAAGGTTTATCCTTTATTTCGTTTGTGGCGGTCTCAGCCCACTTAATGGAAACTCGTGCTTTTTCTTTCACATCCTCTTTTATGACAGGTTGTAAATCTCGCATTCCTTTGACTTCAATGAGGTATTTTTTATCGACCGTTTCAACCACAAAGTCCGGTGTATAAGAATGTCCTCTATGGTAGATTGGTATTGAACCTTCCGGAGGCCGAACCCATTTTAGGATAGTGCTGTCTTTCTCAAGAATTGCCGCAAAATCTTTTTCAGGGACTGAATCAAAGGGGATTTGAGGGTAAATCGTTTTTTCAAAACCTTCAAACAGGTAGCTTTTTATTTGAGAAGGCTCAATCCTGTCACCGTAATGCAAAATCCCTTTTTCGAGATATACGGTTTTTGAATATTCTTTTGGAAATCGGACAGGATTTTTACTAATTGAAACTTCAATTTCATTTTCTTCGTGTATGTTGGCTTCAATCTGGTTTTGCAAGTCGTTCACTATGGCTTTTCGGTATAAGTGAACTACTTTTTTTAAATCCCGTTCGTTGACATTCATTTTTTCGAGATATAATCTTGCCAAATTAAGAGCGATATCCTTGTCATTTTCTGCGGCAAGCTCATCAATTTCATCAATTAATCTTCCTGCGATAAATTTTACAGGGTCATCCACTGCCATGAGTTCTACTTCGGTTCTTTGGCGTTCAACTCCTGATGCTAAATCATGTTCGATTATTTTTTGCGTGACAAGTTCAAATGGGCCAATATTCACAGTGACATCAAATGTTGAAATATCACTCTTGGGGTATGTATCTAAAAATATTTTTGGCACATCTATGGTCAGCTTCGCATAATTAATCAGAATTTCTTCATATTTTCGCCTGATTTCCTCCGGTTTTATTGGAGGCAATTCTGCTCTGTCTTCGGCGTCAAAAAATGTTGCCCCAATTGCGCTGTCGGTACTCTTTTTATCACCACCGCCAGTTTCTGTTTTCTCTTTTTTGAGTTCATATTCTTTAATATCCAGTTCAACAAGCCTCTCAACGACTTCCGTGATTTTTTCTTTTTGGGTATATTGCGACGCGAACAGGCTTAAATCCAGCTCATGCATACGGTCCAGGAGTTCTTCGGTATCAATATATTTCCGCTGTACTGTCACTGTCTTCCGTGGTTTTGTATCGGTTTCTGATAGTTCCTTGACCCTGAAAAGTGGGCTGTTTTTTGCGGCATCAATCAGTTTGGCATAATTGTCATGGCTGATTATTTCCAATGAATCCAGGTCAGCGTCATCGGTGATGGTGCCAAATGGAAGGCGAAGTCCACGCCCGATTGTCTGTTCGGTCAATATTTCGCTTATGGAGGCTCGTAGCGGAATAATGGTATAAAGATTTTTAACATCCCACCCCTCTTTAAGCATGTTGACATGGATCACAATTTCAACATTGCTGTTTGGACTTTCAACGGATAAAAGCCGTTTGATGTTTTCATCACTTTCAGCACTGCCTTGCGCGGAATGAATTTCAATCACTTTTCCTTTATAGCATCCTTCAAAAAATGATTCTGATTCTACAAGTTGCTTTATTTCACCGGCATGATGAGTGTCTTTGGTTGATATAAGGACAAAAGGTTTAACAACCGGTAAATGATTTGCGGCGCAGTATTCAAGCAAACGACCTTTTTTGATTTCATGGAGGGTCATGCCATCCAGCAGTTTCAGTTTTTCAATTTCTTCCGCGTCGGAAGTGGTGAGATTGCTTCTGGTGACCACTGTTGGCGTTTTAATAAAACGGCCTATTGATTCAGCCAATGTAAATGAGTAAATCACATTGTCTTTTGTCTTAGGTGTGGCTGTAAATTCAAGACCGAGGATTGGCTTTAAATGATTGATGGCTTTTAATGAAGCAGGTGCCCGGTACCGATGACTTTCATCCATCAAAACAACGAGGTCATCCATGTCCCGTAGAACCGCTGAAAAGGAATCTCCCAGTTGTTCGTGAAACCGATGGAACCTGAAGTCAGTATCGCCCCTGCTGAATATTTTCCCAATATTGAAAATGAAGATGTTGGCTTCTCCGTACAGGGTAAACTGGCCGGGATTGAACCGCAAATAATTATCTCCATCCCAGACGGACGGCTGTGAAAAATCCGACAGACCGATGAACATATACTTGGGGTGTGAAGCGAATAACTCCATCCGCAACTTTTCGTAAATGGTAATGTTGGGGGAGAGAATGAAGAAATTTTTGTAACCCTTTGTTTTCCACAGATAATAAATCGAAGCCCCCATAAGCCGTGTCTGACCGACTCCAGTTGCAAGAGCAAAGCAAAACGAAGGAAACTCCGTATCGAATTTTATCTGTTCAGTAGCCTTGCTGTTTGTACTGGCTTTTTCCTCGACTATTTCAATTCCAGTGGTTTTATAATCGAGTCCAGTACTGATCGAATCAAGAGTTTCAAGTGCCTTTTCCTGCGGTTCACGCAAGCTCATGTATTGCTTTATAAGGGTTGGTAAATTCATCTCTTGTCCTCTTCAAAATCACATTTTTCCAGAAGGTTTTTGGGTATCTTTTTTATTTCCACATTATCAGGAAGCCGGAGGTTTCTTGATTTCCTTGTGCAGTAAATGAGCAAGGACTGTTCTTTGCCGATATCTTCTGAAAGTGATTCAAGATAGGCCTGTGTCAGAATACGGGTGGTGACGTGCAAAAAGCGGTTTTCACTGCTGATACCGTGTAATCGGCCATCCTTCCGATAGCGGAAGTTTTCAATTTTGCAGATTGATTTTATCAGCAATATTTCATCGTAGCGTGGATTGATGACATATACAGGTTGGTTGTCTGTTGATAAATCCTTGTCTTTGACAAGAAGTGATTCCGCAAGACGGTAGTATTTAAATCCTCCACCGCCTTTCCAGTTTACTGTTTTGGATATGCCGCCCTGGTCAGTACCGTCAATGACCTTTTGCATCCGGGGAATAATATGAGTATGGCAATGTTCGCCCAACTCGCACAAAATCCATTTCCGGTTCATTTTATGGGCAACTGCCCCGGTGGTTCCTGAGCCAGCAAAGGAATCGAGAACCCAATCATTAGGGCTTGTTGTGAGCTCAAGGATTTTTTTTATTAATGTTTCTGGTTTTTTCCCTTTGGGGAATTGGACACCACCCTCTTTAGTTAAGTTATTTAAAGGAAAACCTTCCCAGTATGTGCCGGTCTTTTCAAATTTAACGAGACGATTCCCTTTTTTCTCTGCAATATCGCTTAACCAAGCAATTAAATCACATTTTTTGCCTTTATAGTATAATGTAACTTCTTTGTTCTTATTTTTTCCTGAACGAGGGACATAATCTATGCTGAAAAAATCAAATTTCTCTTTGGAAACAGCATCCATCACTCTTGTTCTAATCGAACTCTGTGCATTCGTGTCTCTAAATATTTTATTAAAATATCGTTTATAGCATTCCTCTTCAGTAATATTTTCAATTTCAGCTTGTTTCGATATTGGTACTATTTCTACATGTTGGTGGGTATATATTTTGATTGGGCTACCTGAACCATCAGAAATTTGTTTTAGAAAAGTCCTTTCACCAAGTGATAATAAAATCCTTGTGTATTTCCAGCTTTTTCCTTGCTCATTCATCTCTTGAATTACTTCAAATAGATCCTCTTCATCATATACATCATTGAATTTTTCAAAACCATCTTTATTTTTTGCATAAATCAAAATGTATTCTATATTTTTTTTTAATTTCTTGTCTTCACCACCTCCAGAGGCCCCAGCTGTTTGTTTCATTTTTACACTGACTTGGTTAAGAAAATTATTCCGTCCAAAAACCTCGTCAAGCAAAACCTTGCCATACGCTGCTTCGTCATCATTTAATTGGCAAAAAAGTGTTCCATCTGGAGCGAGCAGTCTCCTTAATAACTCAAGACGTTCTCGCATAAGAGAAAGCCAAATCGAATGTTCTAATCCATCATCATAGTGGTCAAACGCTTGTCCTGTGTTATAAGGCGGGTCAATATAGATACATTTAATTTCCCCAATAAAATCCTGCTCCAAAGCCTTGAGTGAAAGCAGGTTATCCCCAAAAATCAGCATGTTCTCGCTTTTAGGGGCGCCATAGCTTTTTTCCGGGTCTTCTACCAGAACACGAGGTTCAAGTTTAATCCGTTCCTCTTTACCGACCCAGGTGAGTTCCAGTTTTTGTTTTTTCCCGTTATTCATGGAGCAATCCCTATTTTTTTAATCGACTTGTTTTCTATCAAAACCCGCATTTGCTCAATGGCAATTCTGTTCAACTGCTGTAACCGTGTTTCAGCGGGTATCTTCTGTTTGATCAGTTCGGAGTTGTAACTTTCAAGATTGGACAGCACGACAAGTTGTTCCAGTGTGGCATTATCCCGAATATTACCTTTGAGTTCAGGATTTTCGGTTCGCCATTCCTGGGCTGTTTTCCCGAAAAGGGCGAGGTTCAGGAGGTCCGCTTCATCCGCGTAAATGAAATTTTTGATGTTGCTGGAAATATTTTCCGGGATGAGATGTGCTTTTACGGCATCGGTATGGATCGCATAATTAACTTTGGCAAGTGTGCGGGAAACATTCCATTCCAGTTTTTTCTGTTGAACTTCTTCTTGTTTGAGTCGCTGGAATTCTTTGATTAAATAAATTTTGAACTCAGGGCTGATCCACATGCCAAATTCAAAAGCGATATCTTTATGCGCGTAGGTACCGCCATATCTGCCGGCTTTTGCCACCAGGCCAATAGCTTTTGTTTTTGAGGCCCACTCTTTTGCACTGATTTTATAGCTGTTTAAACCAGCTTGATTTCTAATTATGGCATATTCGCCATAATTAAAATCAGGATTATAAACACTCTCCCATATCCCCAAAAACTCTATTGTATTTCTATTTCTCAGCCAATCCGAGATAAAAAAGTCGCCATCTTTTGCCTTCAGCATATCCGTAAGCGAAATATAATCTTCATGATTGATGTTAATAATGGAAACTTCCGTTTCTTGTACAAGGATTTTTTTTGCCATATTCCTTACCCTCGTTATGAATCAGCATCATTGATTAATGAAAACCCTCTGAATATTCGCCCTAAAGGTAACGGTACCGTGACAGAGTGTCCTTGATTCGGCTTTCCACTTCACGAACCAATGCGGGGTCGGATTCTTTATATTGCGCGACCTTGCTGGTATCAATTTTTGTATCCAGATAGGTTTTGCAACTGTCTGTCATCGGCAGTTGTAAAAACTCACACAAATTACTGATGGTTTCATGAGGGTACATGCAGAGGTCTTCAAAACGCATGTCCATAACTTGCTGAGGCTTGATAAATTCACGGAACTGATCAAAATTATCCACTTGATAGGCCCATGACATCCCGGCTTGTATATGGTGAGGTTCTTCAAGAGCGTTGATGGATGACAGCAGTTTTTTCCCAAGTTTGCGTGTGGGGTCATCGGTCAGGTGATTTTTAAATGCGATATCCCGTCCGTCACGCACCAGATGAAGGTAGCGGGCATGAGGAAAAGTTCGGGCGACATAGGGTGAAATCAGATAGGTTTCCGGAAATTTCCACCCCCATAATTCTCCGGGGGAACCCAGTTCTTCATGATAGCGCATTACGGCTTTCTGAAAGAAAATCAAATCACGTTCCACGACATTGACAGGATCAACCCTCAGGTAATTAGTCACTGCCAGTTTTTTTATTTTTTGAGTGAAGGTCTGATTGTCAGCGTCTCCGGTAGCAAGTCCTTCTGTGGTTCCCAGTCTCAAGCCCAGGTGACTGCACGCGAAAGAAATCACCCGGGTTCCGGAATGGCCCCGACTCATGATGATAACAGGTTTCAATTCCTGTAAAAAAGCCTGGCGGTCTTTGATTTTTTTTTCACTTTCCCATAAATTCAACATGAAGCGTCTGTCCAGGAAAAACTGTGGTGTGATCAGCCATCGCAGAAAATGATGCTGAAACGGTGGTTTAATTTTAAAAACTCGAATCAAAATATAAAGATGTGGAACATGATTCAAGCCGATTGTGCGAACACCCGGAATATAAACCGTGTGGTGGTTGTCGATAATTATGATTCCTTCACCTACAACCTGGTGCAGGCGTTTGGAATTCTGCGGGCGGAAGTGCGTGTTGTGTTGAATGACAAGACCTCTCTCAGTGAACTGGAAGCAATGGAACCTACCCACGTTTGCATTTCGCCAGGTCCGGGAACTCCGGCTCAATCTGGTATTTCAAAAGCGGTGATTGAGCATTTCAAGGACAAAATCCCTGTGCTGGGCGTTTGTCTGGGACATCAATGTATCATTGAACTTTTTGGAGGAAAGGTGATTTCCGCACCGAAGATCATGCACGGAAAAGCATCGCCGGTGTTTCATCAGGGAAAATTACTGTTTGAAAATCTGCCGAATCCGATGATGGCGATGCGTTATCATTCCCTGATTGGCTGTTATTCTTCGTTGCCCGCATGTCTGATTCCAGAAGCCTGGACTGCTGAACAGGAGTTGATGGCCGTCCGGCATCGGGAATTTCAGGTGTTTGGCATCCAGTTTCATCCTGAATCCATCCTTACCCCGGAAGGTCCTCAAATTTTGGAACGTTTTTTGTCCATTCATCCACCAGAAACAGGAGTTTTCCATGATCGACCTCGATTTTAACCAGATGATTGGCACTCAGACTGCCTTCCAGAATTTTCCCGGCAAGCACGTCCTGAATTTCACGCTGGATCAACCGTTTGAGCGGACGGGCCCCAAACGCCGCATCATAACCTTTTTGCGCCAGATACAATTCCGCATGTTCACTCAGCCACAGACGGATACGCTGGCCCATCAAGCGCTGTTCCAGTTTGTACATCTGCAATTTACAGATCTGGCGAATATGCGATAACGCCAGGGGTTTGAAGACAATAATTTCATCCAGCCGATTTAAAAATTCAGGACGGAAATTCGCCAGCAGCACATTCCGCACCATCAGGCTCACATCCTGTTCCGGATGCTCCTGGATCACTTCATGTCCGAGATTGGTGGTGAGAATGATGATGGTATTTTTGAAATCGGTGATACGCCCCTGGGAATCAGTCAATCTGCCATTGTCCAGAATCTGAAGGAACAGATTGAAGACATCCGGATGCGCTTTTTCAATTTCATCAAACAGCAACACCGCATACGGACGTTGGCGAATGGCCTCCGTAAGAAGTCCGCCCTCTTCGAAGCCGACATATCCCGGAGGCGCGCCAATCAACCGGGTGACCGAATGTTTTTCCATATATTCGGACATATCAAACCGGATGAGAGACTTGTGATCATCAAACAAAAATTCCGCGAGAGCATAGGCCAGTTCTGTTTTTCCAATGCCGGAACTTCCCAGAAAAATGAATGAACCAATGGGGCGTTCGGGGTCCTGAACACCGGCTCTGGTTCGCCGGATGGCATGGGCTACACTGTTGATGGCTTCTGACTGTCCAACCACTTTTTCTGCCAGGCGTTGTTCCATGTGAAGGAGTTTCTGTTTTTCATTTTCCAGCATTTTGACAATGGGGATGCCTGTCCATTGTGAAACAACCAGGGCAATGTCTTCTTCATCCACTTCTTCTTTCAGCATCCGTTCCCTGCCGCTCCGGTCGAGAAACAGGGCAGATTCACGCAATTGATGTTCCAGATCATTCAGGGTTTCATAGCGTAGTTTTGCCGCCAGTTCCAGATCGCCCTGACGTTGGGCTTCCTGTTCTTCGATCCTGGTTTTTTCAATACGTTCCTTCAATGCTGAAACCTCTCTGAGCTGAGTCCGTTCTGTCTGCCAACGCTCTTTCATCTTCTGGCAGGTATCTCGCAGGTCAGTCAATTGATGCTGAAGTTGTTTCAACCGTGCGCGTGAAGCGGCGTCATCCTCACGACGCAGAACGGTCCGTTCAATTTCAAGTTGAGTGATTTTGCGTTCAATCTGGTCAATTTCGGTTGGCATGGAATCAATCTGGATGCGCAAATTGGAGGCGGCTTCATCAATCAGGTCAACGGCCTTGTCGGGTAGAAAGCGCTCGGTCACATAACGTTGAGACAGGATGGCTGCGGCAATGAGTGCTGAATCCTTGATACGAACACCATGATGCACTTCATAACGGCTTTTCAAGCCACGTAAAATGGCAATGGTGGAATCGACACTTGGTTCAGCGACATTGATTTGCTGAAAACGCCTTACCAGCGCGGCATCTTTTTCCACATATTTTTTAAATTCCTTGATCGTCGTGGCCCCGATACAACGCAATTGTCCACGAGCGAGTGCCGGTTTGAGCATGTTGGCCGCGTCCATGTGTCCTTCAGAGCCTCCAGCACCGACCAGCAAATGGATTTCATCAATGAACAGAATAATTTCTCCGGCCGCGGCTTCAATTTCACGCAGAAGCTGTTTGACGCGATTCTCAAACTCACCTCTCAGGTTGGTTCCCGCTACCAAGGCGCCCAGATCCAGACTGTAAAGTGATTTACCTTTCAGGGTTTCAGGCAGATCTCCTGAAACAATACGATTGGCAAGGCACTCCACAATGGCGGTTTTGCCGACACCAGGTTCACCAATCAGGATGGGGTTATTTTTGGTTCTCCGGGAAAGAATCTGGATCACCCGACGAACTTCCTCATCACGTCCAATGACAGGATCCAGTTTGTTTTTCCTGGCCAGATCAATCATGTCGGCGCAATACCGTTCCAACACCTGTTTTTCTGAGCCATGAGACTGCATGGCTGACGTTTCCTGTTGGGTGAGGTTTGCCAGCAAACTTTTGAACTGGTCATAGGAAACATGATGGCGCTCAAATATTTCATAAACCAGACCTGACTTTTGAAGCAACAGACTCAGTAGCATGTGTTCGGTATTGGTATACGTCTCCGAAAAAAGCGACGCTTCTTTTTCCGCACGCAAGATCACACCATGCAATTCCCTGGAAATATATGCCTGGGTCACCGGGGTGGAAAGGTTCTGGCGGGACTTGGTCCAGTTTTCAATTTCCAGAATTGTTTCAGACACGGGAATATTTAATTTTTCCAGATATGCCGACGCCATACTTTCGGTTTGAGTCAGCAGACAATAGAGAAAATGCTCGGGTGATACTTTGCTGTACCCATGTTCCACCGCGTATTGCTGTGATTTAAGAAGTGCTTCCTGAACATTGGGGGAAAAGTGGTCTAGCGAAATACTCATGGCTGGTTCTCAAAATGTGGTTGCTGCGTGGTATGGCTTTTGCTTTTTATAAGAAAACTTTTTAATCATGGGAGATTGCTTATGAATTCCGTCGTCGAAACAACAACCGTGAACACCTGGTCTCAATTGATTCAGGTTTTTATTAAATCTTCAGACTATCACGAACATCGCATCCTCGGGTTAGCTGTGTTTGCCCTGTTTTTTTTGATGGGCATGCTACTGTGGGGATGATTCCGAAAAATCACTTTAATATGGAACATACATGGAAACATTGTCTTTCTACGCTAAATCACCAGTCATTCTCAATACGCAGAACAACGAAGAGCCTGAAAAAACCGGGTTTATAAAAAAATTGATGCACCGTCACCGCAGAATTGAATTATCGCCTGCGGAAATCGCCATCAACCGTCTGCATGCTGACCTTGCCCGAACCCGTCAACAGGTGTTATCCGCTAACTCCTGAGCAACGGTCTGTTCACTGAAAAAGGCGTTGACACACCCTGAGTGGTTTGCTACCGTTCAGAACGTCAACCTTTTTTCAGGAGAAATGATATGTCCACGTCTGTTCTACAAGCCACGAATGAAGAAATCCAGCAATTGCTGAAAAATACCAAAACTATTGCCGTTGTCGGCCTGTCTGACAATCCTGCCAGACCCAGTCATGAAGTCGCCGCGTACCTGTTGCGGCATGGATACCGGATTATTCCTGTAAATCCTTCAGCTACAGAAATTCTGGGCCAGAAATCCTATGCGTCTCTGCATGCTATTCCTGAACGTGTCGATATTGTGGATATTTTCAGAAATGTGGAAGCAATTCCAGGCCTTGTGGAGGAAGCCCTGAAGCTCAATCCTCGCTGTGTCTGGATGCAACTCGGACTCTCTCACGAACAAGCGGCCGGGGTGGCCCGTGATGCGGGGATTCTGGTAGTCATGAATAAATGTATCAAGATCGAACATTCCCGATTGCTTTAATGGGGAACATGAAACAGGGGTATATCCGGAGACGGTTCTGAAAACAGATACCCCTGGGAATAGTGTACGCCAATTTCTTCCAGAATATTCTGAATCTCCTGATTGGATACAAATTCCGCAACCACCTCCACGCCCATTCTCAAGGCCAGATCAAAAATGTTTTCAACCAGGATTCTTGAGTTTTTATCTTGTGGCAGGTTCTTGATGAACTTTGCGTCAATCTTTATGTAATCCGGAGCAAAATCCAGCAGACGACTGATGTTGGACTGTTCAGCGCCAAAATCATCAATGGCGATCCGGCAGCCGATTTTCCGTAGTTCATGCAGGATTTTGATCACATTCCCTGTTGCCAGTGAACTCACTCCTTCAAGAATTTCAAACGTCACCCGTTCCGGTGCCACTTTGTTACCGGCAAGCTGAAATTGCACAAATTCCAGCATTGTTTCATCCATGAGATCTTTTTCTGTCAGGTTGATGGAAAACTCATACTGAAACCGTGACATGTATTCAAAACTTTTCATGATCATGATACGTGTGGCTCGTGTGATTTCTCCTGAACGTTCCAGGGCTCCGAGAAAAAAATATGGAGAAAGAACCTTTGCGTCAGTCTGAAGCCGCATCAGACATTCATATTTTACAATTTGGCCATAGGTTGGACTCTGTTTCCGGTTATCACGAATTCCCTGATATACCGGAAAGAAACTGTTGTGTTCAAAGCCTGTTTTGACCGTGTGAAATTCCTCCAGTTTTTTCCGATGATAATTTTCCGTTCCCAGTTCACTGGTATAAACGATGGTCCTGCCCATACGTTTGGCTTCTCCCAGTGCCGCATGGGCATTCTTCAGAATATCACCGCTCCTATGATCCGCGATGCCAATGGAAAGTGTGATCACAATTCGTGAGGTTTGATACATGATGGTGGTGGCCTGGACATGTTCCCTGATGGTTTCCGATAATTTGACGGCCATGGCCTGGTCTTTTGGAAGCAAGATAGCAAACTCGGCCCCTGAAAACCGGTAGATTCTGGCGATTTGTGGCAACATTGCCTGAAGGCATTCTGCGGTTTTCTGCAACACCACATTGCCGGCATCAAAACCTAAACCATCATTGACTTCATTGAAGCGGTCAATTTTGAGATAGATCATGGAAAGTTGTTTCCATTGTTTCAGTTCATGTTCCAGGTCGTAAAACAACTTGTTTCGACTGAGGCAGTGTGTCAACGGGTCCACATTGATTTTTCCCAATTCTCCTGCTTTGTTGGTGGTCATTTTCAGTTTGTCTGTCAACACGGTGGCCAGGAGTTGATAAAAAATCGCGTCAAAGCGATCTTTGGTAATATTTGCTGAGGGATGGATGCTGTTTTTTTCTACCGAGAGGAGCATCACAGATGTTTCCGCGGTAACAGTTGCCATGCAGGGTGTCTGCGTGAGCACACTGTTCTCTCCCATCACATCACCACTGCGTCTGAGAGAATAAATATATTCGTTTTCCCAGGTGACTCTGAGTGCTCCCTGAACCAGAAAATACAAGGTTGAATTGCAGGTTCCTTCCTGAAGAATCACCGCACCCCTGTCAAATTCACAGATTTTCGCGACCTTGCTGATTTCCCTGAGCATGTCATCGCTGATATACTCGGCCAGTCGTGACTGGATAAAAAACTGGTATATATTGAACTCTCCAACGATCTCTTCCTGAACATCTCCCAGATTTTCTAATTTCACGCAATCCTCCTAAAGAGTAACATTGGATATTATGCCAAATATTCAATACCAGCCAGAGTCACATCATCCTGTATCTTGAAATCCGGACGTTCAATGGTGGATTCCAGAATATTTTTCATCATGGTATCCAGATCTTCATGCCGTGTCTTTTCAAACAACTGCAAAATCGTATCGTGGTTCATACGTTGAGGATATGCCTGTGATTCCATCAGACCATCCGTCATCATGAACAGTTTGTCTCCATGCTGCATGTGAAAGGTATGTTCTTCATATTGAGATTCCATTGCGACTCCCAGCATCAGTCCCTGTTCCCAGAGTGACAGCACAGGCGCCTCGGCTTGTGCTGGAACCAGAATCATCGGCGGATGACCCGCAAAAGAATACTGAATGGTTCCATCAGCCTGAATTCGCAAACAAACACCGGTCATGAAGCGATCAAGGGGAAGTTTGTGTTTGCAAACCTTGTTCAGTTTTTCCAGTACTTTGGAAGTAGACAGTCTGTGAAGATCTTCATCCAGTATTCTGGATATAATCACAGTGATCAGGGCCGCCGCGACACCATGTCCGGTGACATCTCCAACAAACAGATTCACGCCACCCTCACCACTTGGGCGAACATGATAAACATCGCCTGAAATATGCTCATAGGGCTGATAATGAACTGCCATTTTAAGAAAATTGCTTGAGGCGACTCTGGAAAAAATTGTGTTTTGTACTTCCCCCGCAAGCACCAAATCTTCATGCATCTGTTCATTTTGTGCTTTTAACTGAAAACGGGATTTTTCCAGTTCGAGAATAGCTCGTTCCAGTTGTTGCCGTTGTTCTGCCAGATTGATAAAGACTCTGACTTTTCCCAACAGGATTTCCGGGTTAAACGGTTTTGAAATGAAATCAACCGCACCGGATTGATAGCCCTTAAACACATGGAAATCATCCGAAAAAATGGCTGAGACAAAAATGATCGGGATGTCCTTGCAACGCTCATCACTGCGCATCAACTCTGCCAGTTCATAACCATCCATCCGTGGCATCTGAACATCGAGCATCGCCAGAGCAAACTGATGTTCCAGCATCAATGTTAGCGCCTGATTGCCACTTTGTGCCTTGATAACTCTCACATTCAAGCGCTTCAAGATGGATTCAAGCACAAACAGGTTTTCAGCATGATCATCGACAATAAGAACTTTGATGGGTTGTTCCATTTTTACCTGATTAATTAATTATGCGTTTATGGGTAGGGACGTTTACGAATTGGTAAGTGTTCAGCTTTCAGTATTCAGCTTTCAGTGTTTATGCGCCTCAAAAGCATTATGACTCAATAGCAGAAAATATCGTTAGGCTTCCAGACTTTGAGAATTTCTGAAAACTGATAGCTGACGGCTGAACACTTACACGAATTGAGACTTTGTTGAGCCACCGACAGTCATACCCGTTCATTCTCAGTCAAATACAGTGTCAAATATTGCATCAATACGGACATATTGAACGGTTTCAACAAGCACACCTTTGCTCCCGCATCCAGACAGGACTGGTGACTTTCAAGATCATTTCTGGCGGTCAGGACAATGACAGGAAGTTTTTGCGGACGTTGTCGCTCATGAAGCTGCCTCAGGGTTTCCAAACCGTCCATCTCAGGCATCATCAGATCCAGCAACATCAAATCCACTTCCTGCGTTTTTAGAAAATCAAGAGCTTTTTGTCCATTGGCCACTTTATAAGGTTTCATTCCAAATTTCCCGAGAGCCGTGGCAAGCGCAAAAGCGTTACGCATGTCATCATCAACAATTAAAATAGACTTCCCCAGCAATCGGTTGTCTGGCAATAGGGGCATATCTTCATTTGGATCATCAGCGTCCTTTTCTGTGTCAGGTAAGGTTTCAACAGTGCTCTGTCTTGGCGTTGCCTCAACATTCGGAATATTTAGGGGTAGAATCAGAGTGAACATGCTTCCCGCACCGTAGTCACTGGTCACAGTGATCTTGCCACCCAGTAGTTCTCCAAGTTTTTTTGAAATAGACAAACCCAGTCCAGTGCCGCCATAGGTTCTGGTAATGCTGCCATCAGCCTGATGAAAGGCCTCAAAAATGAGTTCCAGTTGATCTTTCATGATTCCAATACCTGTGTCTTTGACTGAAATCGAGATTTTTTCAGACACGTCCTCAGAAATTGCTTTGTTTTCTGCGGACGATGTTGTTGCTTCAAAGATAACTTCAATGTGTCCCTGATGAGTGAACTTGATGGCATTCGCAATCAGATTTTTCAGAATCTGTTCCAGTTTCTGACGGTCGGTCAGAATAGAATGCGGCAAGGAGGGATCCACAGAAAACCGGAATTGGAGTTGTTTTTCTTCTGCCATGTGCCTGAAGATCTGTTGCATCCGCATACCAACATCTTCCAGCACAACCACATCGTCAAACACCTGAACCTTGCCGGACTCAATTCTTGAAAGATCGAGAATCTGGTTGATCAAATTCAACAGGTCTGTGCCACTTTGATGAACAATTACCAGAGATTGCAACTGTTCTGGACTGAGATTCTTTTCATCATTGTCCAGCAGTGTTCGGGACAGAATCAACATACTGTTGAGCGGAGTCCGGAGTTCATGCGACATGTTTGCCAGAAATTCGGATTTGTATTTGTCTGCCAGTTCCAGTTCTGCGGCTTTTCGCTCCAGTGCGGTTTTTGCCTGAGACAGTTCTTCGTTAAACGCTTTGAGTTCTTCCTGCTGTTGTCTCAATTTATCTTTGCTGAGCTGAAGATTGCGGGTTTGTTCCTGTAAATCCTCATTGGTTTTCTGGAGTTTCTGCTGGCCCAGTTGAAGTGCTTCAGACTGTTCCTGTGTCCGTTGCAGTAAATCCTGGGTTATCTGACTGCCTTGTGAGGACACAAGGTTGATGGCCAATTGGGACGAAATCACCTCAATGAAGTGCCTCTGCTCCCGGGTGAACGAAGTAAATTTGCCCAACTCCAGCACACCGATCAATGTTTCACCTTTGAGAAGAGGAAAGAGAAACAACTCAGAAGTCAGGCCTTTGACAATGCCTGATTCAATCATCAAGGCTTCTCCGGGAACAGCTTTAAGGTGCTGACTTTTGCGAGTTTCCGCAGTTTTTCCCACCAGCCCTTCGCCAATCGGAATCAGTTTTTTCGCCACTGTGTGGCTGATACCAAGCCCTGCTTTCAATTCCAGCTCCTGCGAAGATTGCCGCACGAGATATAGCGTACCCACCGGACATTCCAGATAGTCGCACACGAATTTCAGGATATTTTCACAAAGCGCACCCACGTTCAAACTTCCAGACATCGCGACACTGAGCTGATTCTGTCCTGTTTTCAGCCAGTCCTGCGTCGCGCTTTCCTGCCTGAAGCGAAGAAGGGCGTCGATCATATCATTGAGTGAAACCGCGAGATCGTCCTTGGCCGATATTGGAATTGCCCGCACAAGCAAATCCCCGCTGGCGATTTTATGCGCAATGGTTGCCTTTTCACGCATGCTTTCCTGCAGAAATCGGAAGGATCTGGCAAGATCACCAATTTCATCCTGCCGTATCAAAATCGAATCATATTTTTCTTCCTGCAAATCACCCAGAGTGATTGAATGCGCTTTTTCTGTAAGCGTCTGAATGGGGAGACCAACTTTCGTATAAGCCAGCAGATAGATCAGCAGGCCAAGGGCACTCACAAGAATACAGAGCCCCAATACAACAATAACCGACTGATTGTTATCCTGAATCAACAGGGGCTCAACCCGGGCATGTGTTTCCTTGATGGACTCACGCATGCTGGCGATGGTGGCATGCAAATAATCCATGTTGTGTCTGAAGGTTACAATCTGGGAGCTGAGTTCCTGTATTTTGGCATGGAGCTGTTGAAAGGAATTGAGATAAAAATCCGCCATTGTTTTAGTGTCGAATACTTTTTTGCTAATGCTCTCAACCTGAAGAGATTGTTCCACCGCCTCCAGGATGCTGAATCCGGTGTTAAAATTTTTCAACGCCTGCTCTCCTTCATCCATATTTTTTGAATGAGTATATTGGGAAAGCAACACAAACCCATCCTGAAAATATTGTTCGGCTGTCGCTGACTGGTACATCAACAGTGTATCATCAGCACGTCGGGCCTCATTGCCGAGATCAGACAACATTTTCTGGAGTTTGGGTTCCTGAATATTTTTCAACTCTCTGAGCTTTTCTTCGGTGAGCCGTTTCAAGGTTGAGATATCATTAAAATTATTAAAATAGACATCTGAAATCCGGACAATGACAGCCGCATTTTGTTGCCGGAGTTGATTTTGTTCTACCTCACGTTGATAGTCCGCAATTTCCTGACGAAGCAGAATTCTGCTGGCAAAAAATGCCTCTTTGAGCGTTTCTTCTGAGCGTTCAATATATTCAGCGGCAGTGATCCATGATTGCAGCAGGCTGGATTCAATTTTATTGAGCGTGGTTAATTCATTGGTCAGTTGCTGATACTGCTCAAACCCGTTTCGAGCACTTTGCAACCCATAAACTCCGACACCCGAAGAAACCACCATCAACAGGACAATGCCTCCAATACCCAGTGTGATCTGTGAGCGAATCGATTTGAGCAAGCGCATGGGATACTTTAAAAGAGTTTCAAATAAACTTGAAGAAGTGTGTCTTTAATTGATAGCAATTCACAGGAACAGTTGGCAAGCAACAAAAAGCAGAATTGATCACAAAGATAAAAACTTGAAATGCTGATGGATTCGTTTAGATTTTGAAAAATATTTTTTTAACCTGCATTCAAGGAGACGCACTATGGGTATTGCTACGATCACCGCCATTATCGCCGGAGTTTGTGTTGTTGGCACTTTCGGCTTTGTTTTGATGTCACATTTTGGTGAAAATTACGGCGACAACCACCTATAATTTTTCGGGGCAGCGTGTTGTATCTCATGTCTGCTCCTCTGACTCACCCCTGATTTCATCATAGAATTCCATGGAATCCACGGTTTCCATCCAATGTCCTAATTGTCAGACTCGATATCGTGTCAATGAATCACGCGTGAACCGGGCCTCACAGGTCAAGTGCACCAAATGCCAGTTTTTATTCACTCCGGATGATTCTTCCAAAGAATCCAGGACACGTCCGGGATCACTCACCTTACCTACTGAAGCAGAAAAAGCCTATCTGGAATCGGTGCAATGGGAAAGTGACGAAAACGTCCAGACCAAACCACTGAACGTCAAACAGAAACAAAAACTGTTCATCACTCCGAATGTTTCAGGAAAAACAACCGATATCTCTGAATCTCACCAGAATCCTGATGCGGAACAACCTGTGGTATCCCCAGTCATGAAACCTGCCACACAAGAAATTTCTGCCGAAAAACTCAAAGATTCCCAGCTTGATTTGCAGGCCATTGCCGCCAAAGCAACCAACACACCTGCACCAAAAAATCCGGAAATTCCCAAGATCCCACCCCTGCGGGAGGTTGCCGCGGAAACACGCACAAAATCTCAACCCACGCCACCTGTTGATATTCCGGTCGCGGCGACATTGCCGGTTGTGGATGAAAGTGAGGAAACTGTTCCCTGGGGCCGACTCGCAGGAATCATGGCCGTGATTCTGGTTATGTTTGCCGGAATTTCATGGGGAATTTTTTATCTGGGACTGCTTGATTCCACCATGGGTGGCAATTCGCCGCATCAATTTGAATTTGTGGGAAAACTGGAAGGCCATCGGATTAAAAATCTTCCCGGACAGCAAACCCTGTTTGTGATACAGGGAAAAATGCGAAATCTTTTTCCTTCCACCGATGAAATCAGTTGGATTCAACTGAAAGGTTTTGCGCTGAATGAAAACAGGGAAACTCTGGAAACCGCAGTGGTCTATGCGGGGAATGTGCTCAAGGAAGAAGAACTCTCAACATGGGGACTGGAGCAGATCAAGGAATATTACAAGTACAACAGCGGTCGTAATAACTCCAATTACGAATTGCCTGAGGGTGCGGAGGTTGACTTTCAAATAGTATTTTTTAATTCATCCGGACTGTTGGAAAGCACATCCGTGAGAATCGTCAGCTATGTTCGCCAAAACAAGCCTGTCTATGTTAAAGCTTATAAAGAATGACTGGCTGGAAATCAGCGCTCAAAAGCGTTTAATAATATGGAAATTCATTTTTCTGACCATGCAAAAGAACAAATGGCGGATAGAGATATCTCAGAGCAAATGGTGTCAGCGGTTATTGAGAACCCTGAGCAGAGATACAATCGCACAATAGATGAAACAGTATGTCAATCCAGGGTCCGTTGTAATGAAAAAATATATTTGCTTCGAATATTTGTAAATTTTACAAAAGATCCACCGGTTGTTATCAGCACGTACCGTACGAGTAAAGTTCAGAAATATTGGGGAAATATATGAAAGTCAAATATGATGAAGACGTAGATGCTTTGGTTATCAGATTTTCTGATGCGAAAATTGATGAAAGTGATGAAGATAAACCCGGAATTATTCTGGATTATGATAAAGAAGGCAATGTTGTCAAAATTGAGATTCTGAAGGCCTCCCAACGAGTGGGGAACCCTCGAAATATTGAATTTGAAGTAGCCTGAAACAGAGCACTCATGAAAAAAGTTCCGGATCAGGGCGTGGCTACAGAAGGAGTAAACCGTGTTCTATTTCGTCTAAACAACCTTTCATCCCGGATCTCTGGAAGACGATTCACTCCCGAGCACCTGACCAAGCCCCCCTCTCTGCAATCTCCTGAACTTCTTCGTCAATTCAATCAGTTGCATATTTTGCTTGCCCCTTCAGTGCATGAACGTCAATCCGGCTTTCATCTGATCCATCACAAAGGGCAGGGACTGGAATTTGAGGAATACCGGGAATATCGTCAGGGCGACAATATCAGGGATCTGGACTGGAAAGTGCTTGGCCGCACCAACCGCTTATACGTCAAGCAGAAAGATCGTTATAATCGGGCGAAGGTGTTGGTGTTGGTGGATAATTCAAGGTCTATGCTGTTTCAATCCGCTTCGGCGCCCTGCACAAAATTCCATACCGCATTGTTGCTGGGATTCAGCCTGAGTTATGTGCTTTACAGGCAGGGCGACGCCTTCAGTTTATCGGGTCTGTATGATGCTGTGCCCCCGTCAATTCCTGCCTCGTCTAAAAAAAGATTGAACCAGGTTACATCTCAATTGAGCGACTTGCGCGTTGTTCAGGAAAACCCTCAGGATTTCACAATGGTTTGGTCCATGATTCCCCCTGTGGATCATTTGTTTGTTGTTTCTGATTTTCTGGTTTCTGAAACCGAATTGTCAAACTGGGCACAAATGGCAGGATCCCGCGCCAGAGATGTCACATTTTTCAGGATTCTTGACGCCGAAGAAGTGAATCCTGTGAGCCAAACCTCCGAATATTTTGATCTGGAAACTCCGGAATTGCGACGACAGATCACTCATCATGAATGGAAAACCTATCAGAAAAATTTTGAAAGGCATGCCTCGTTCCTGTCAGCATTGATGCGTCAGTACCATTTTACAGGCACTGACCTCATGACACAGGAACCATTCAATGAATCGATACGCGGAATTCTTTCAAGAACCGGACGAGGGGTCCGTAGCAGGCTGAACAGGAGGTGACGGTTTATTGGTTGTGGTTTCAACAGGCGATGACGGAATATTTGTTGTAGCATCAATCGGTTGTGTGGTGCTGTTTGCGGCCGCAATGTCACTGTTAATTTCCGGTTTCTTTTTTTCAATCATGCTGGCAAGTTTTTCGAGCTGATCTCCCGGATTTTTGTTTTCTCCCGTGATTTTCCTCAACTGAGAGGCTACTCCACCAAAATCTGTTTGAATATCCCGCTGAAGTTCCTTGATTCCCGCTTCATGATTGACCTTGTCCATTTCTGACTGAACCGTGTGTTTGAGTTCATTGGTTGCCCGTTTGAACTCCACCAGTCCTTTTCCCACTGCCCGTAAAACGTCAGGAAGTTTCTGTGGTCCAATAAAAATCAGTGCGATTATCAGAATCAGAATCAGTTCCGGCAGTCCTATGCCAAACATAACACGCTCCTTTTGATTTGAAATTTTGCCATCAATCGCTAGCTTGATCGCTTGATTTTGCGGTTACCCGAAAAGTTCGTCAACTTTATACGAGGAATTTGAATGCACAAGGAAATCATTGCTGTTCTGGATTTTGGCAGTCAGTATGCCCATCTGATCGCCAAGCGAATCCGTCATCTGGGTGTTTATACCGAAATTTTTTCGCCCTCGGTGGATATCTCCAAACTGGAACATGCCAAAGGCGTTATTTTATCCGGAGGCCCCGCGTCTGTTTTTGCTGAAAATATTCCAGCCTTCAATCCTGAAATTTTATCCATGAAACTTCCACTGCTTGGCCTGTGTTATGGCCATCAACTGATTGGTCAGCAGTTTGGCGGAACCATCTCCAATACAGGCAAGGGAGAATTTGGTAAAACACAACTGGAACTCGCCGGGGAGTCACCGATTCTGGCAGGCGTTCCTCACAGCAGTCAGGTATGGATGAGCCATCAGGACAGTGTTACGATCGTCCCTGCTGACTTTAGGGTGATTGCCCGGACGGTCCAATGTCCGGTTGCGGGGATGCAACACAAAGCATTGCCCATTTTCACTTTTCAGTTCCATCCTGAAGTCAAGGATTCTGTATGGGGAACAGCCATTCTGAACAATTTCATCAATATCTGTGAAATTCAGGGCAACTGGTCCATGCAACAGTTTGTTGATGAAGCCATCATGGAAATTCGTCGGATCGTTAAGGACAGGCAAGTGCTGATGTTCCTCAGTGGAGGCGTAGATTCGTCGGTGGCATTTGCTCTGCTCAATCATGCGCTGGGGCATGAAAAAGTGTTGGGACTGCTGATTGATAACGGCTTTCTGCGAAAAAATGAGGCACAGAAAATCATGCACCGTTACCACCAATGCGGATTTGAGAATATTCGGCTCAGTGACAGTTCTGAAATGTTTCTTAAACAAATTGGTAAGCTGGTGGATCCTCAGGAAAAACGCAAAAGTGTAGGAACAACGTTTATCCAGATACGGGATCAGTTTGTACAGGAACTGGGTTTAGAGGGGGCAAACTGGCTGTTGGGCCAGGGCACCTTGTATCCAGACATTATTGAATCGGGAGGAACAGAACATTCTGAAGTGATCAAATATCATCACAACCGGGTGCAGGCCGTGCAGGATCTGATTCAGCAAGGCCTGGTCATTGAACCCTTGAAAGAGTTATACAAGGATGAAGTCAGGCAAGTAGGCGCTCTACTGGGATTACCTGATGAACTTGTCTGGCGGCATCCGTTTCCCGGACCGGGACTTTCCATCAATGTGCTTTGTTCCACAGGGAATGAAACACTTCTGTCTGCCAGTGCTGTAGAACAACTGAAAGCTGTGGTTCCTGACAGCTTTGAATCCGGAATCCTGCCCGTAAAATCAGTGGGGGTTCAGGGCGATCAACGCACTTACACACATCCTGCCGTGCTGATCGGTCCCCGAGACTGGGATCTGCTGGAACAGGTTTCGACCACTATTACCAATTCCTTGCGTGCGGTCAATCGGGTAGTGACACTGCTTTATCCTGAGACGCTTCCAGACCTGAAAATTCATGAAGCCTATTGCACCAGTGACCGGTTAGATCTGTTGCGGGAAGCGGATGATCTTGCGACCCGGGCATTGAAGCAGGCAGGTTTGATGCGTGAGGTGTTTCAGTTGCTGGTGATCCTGTTGCCTATCGCTTCAGGAAACACCGGAGAATGTATTGTGTTGCGACCGGTTTGTTCTGAGGATGTCATGACGGCCCAGTTCGCGAAAATCGCCTGGGATGTCGTGTTGCCGTTGGCGCATGAAATTGGGAAGATTGCCGGAATTGAAGCGGTATTTTATGATGTAACGCATAAACCCCCTGCAACATTTGGCTGGGAATAGAGAATTTGGCCAAAATTTTGTATGGCGTTTCTCATGAGTATGGATTCAACAATTTGTGATGAGGCGCTATGCAACTGTCCCAAACCCGGAATAAACTACCTCCGAACCTGAAAAACCCCATCAATCAGGGCAACAAGACCCCACAGAAAAAGACACAGGAACAATCTTCTTCCCTGGATCTGCTGGAATCTTCCTCCTTGAATAACCAGAAAAAAATGCCGCTGACAGACCCCCAGTTGAATAATGTTCAGCCCTCAGACAAGCCGATGGTGATCCGACGATCTTACGCCATGGTCATATCCAGTTATGAAAATGTAGCCCGTCGTGGAAAATTGACCGGCGCTGCCGCTGAACAAATCGGAGAAACCATTTCCCGCAGAATTGAGGAGCTGAATAGTTCTGCCAGGAACCTGATCAGGGATATTCCAGAATACCAGAAACTGGATCTTGAAAAGATTGAGGATCTGGGGGACAAGGTGGAAGACATGATCAATGACAACGAGCAGTATCTGAAAATTTTTGCCCTGCTCAAAAACCCGCAATTTGCTGAAATGATGGAATCTACTGAAGGTGTTCACCGTTCCTTTGCTGAAATGATGCAGGATCACGGCAGTGAACAATTGATGTTTGGCGCAATCGAAATGGTCAACGAATTGGGCGGACTGGAACAGGTCAGTGCTCAGGCAACAGCCAAGCCGACCCCGAGTGTGAACATCAAGGTGTGATCCCATTTACCATTCTGATAATCCGTGATTTGTTGTGCTTGAGGCAACGATTGGATGGTTTTCAGCCATGATGTCAGTTCCGATATTTAATCTCAGGATTGTGAACATGAGCCTGCATTACAACGACCTGTTTCCTTGACTCCTTCCGAGCATCGGATTAATGATGAGCATCAGTCGTTACATGAAGTCCATACAATTTGCGCAACCCTCATAACCACAGGATTTTTATGAAAGCGATGCGTCAAATTATTTTTTCAGACAAAGATAAAATTCTGATCGAACTTCCTCTTGAGTTTCAATTTAAGCCATTAGAAATCATCATTTTGCCGGTGGAATCCACTTCCGAAAAAAAAATAACCAAACGACCTCATGGATTGGCTAAAGGACAAATCACGATGCCTGATTCTTTCTTTGAACCACTTCCGGATGATATTCTTGAAGGCTTTGGCGCTTTATGAGGCTATTGCTCGATACTCATATTTTTAGTACATCAATGATGATCAACGCCTGATTCCCATTTGGCAGGAAAAAATTGAAAACCCTGAAAATCAGGTTTATCTGAGTGTGGCTTCTGTTTGGGAAATGATCATAAAAGCACAACTGGGCAAACTGGAAATGGAGCCTCCTTATCACAAATTCATCATCCAAAAACTCCAGGAACACGCTATTGAATTGGCGCCATTACAAGGAAGTGAATTGGTGAAATTGGAACTTTTACCTGCGATTCACAAAGATCCATTTGATCGAATCCTGGTGTGTCAAAGTCTGGAATATGATCTGTTTCTTGTGACGGATGACAGTTCAATTCTCCAATATCCTGCACATTTCTTACATTAGGCGTAGCACTCAACAGACAGCTTGGTAGCCTTCAATGCGCAAGATTCACAGGAATAATACCGCAGGCTTTGAAAAAACCATAGGCACTTTCCATCATGTCAGTAAACCGTGGATTGGCGGTGGGTTCCGGCATGGCTGGCAAAATTTCTGAGTGGAGTCGAATGGATTTTTCGAGCACGATACAGGAATGTGGAACCGGCGGGGTTTCTTCAATCAAAAACAGATAAGAGGGTCCATTCAGTTTCGAAAATAAACGGATCACTCCTTTGAGCAGAGCCGTCTGATCTGCTATGGAATGGGCCGCGAATACAGGTTGAATCAATTTTGTGTTACGGGCGAGCCGTTCATTTTCCATGAGAAGTCGAATCAACTGCCAGGAGCCATGATAGGACACGGTGGGATATTTGTAGGGATTCGGACCTTGACCCGCATATCCTCCATCCACCCATTTCATCATGTTCCGAGCAAAGAGTCCCAACTGTTCCAAGGGGATGTCAGTTTTTCCAAGCCATTTTGCCATGGGGTTTCGTACAAGCTGTGTCAATGGATTTATGGCTGTTCCTGTGTCTGGAATTTCAATGGATGGCAACATTTCTCTCAATGCCTGAGTTCCCGAGTGAATCCACGCCAAGGTTTTTCCCAACCACTCATTGCGCAGGCCAATATCCAGAGCTGCGGAAAACAGCAATAATCCACCATTGATCAAATCAGGTTGTCTCAATGCGGCATTCACACTCAAGGTGGCCCCGGTTGATAATCCTCCCATTGAAATCTGCTGTCCGAGCATCCTGGCAACATGGATAGCAGCATCGACATCGGCGGTCCAGTGTTCTGCCAAATGGTCATCTTTCATGGCCAGGTTCGGTTCCTTGAGGCCATGCCCTGACAACAACGGCAACACGACATTGAATCCTTTGCGATACAAAAAGGTCGCGATACTTTTCATGTAATACGGTGAATCGGATAAGCCATGGATCAGGATCATCACATTGGTCACGGGTCTGTTATGATGCAGAAACAGCGGGCCATTGTTTTCACGGAATCCGGGGGCATGAAGCCGAAATCCTGAACACCAGGATTCATCTTCAAAATAGGTTCCTGACACCTCAGGATATTTTTGCTGATAATGTGTTAATAAATGCTGTGAGGCCTGAAGGATTTCAGGATGAGTGGGAATGGTCATAATTTTCCCTCAATAGGTGGTGAAGGAATAAAAAAATCGGGGGCAGGTGACGGGGGAAAGGAAAACGGCCAGTCAAACACTGGCCGTCAACGGAAATAATTATTCAGCGGCTTTTTCGCTGGATGTTTCCTGAGGCTGCCCTTCCACTGGAGCCGTAGCCGGAACAGGAGGCACAACGGCACCAACTATTTCAAGGATGCTCAAGCCAAGACGTCGTTCTTCAGGATCAATTTTAATCACTCGTGACATCACGGTTGTTCCAACAGGATAGAATTCTGCCAGTTTGCCCTTGGGAATTGAAGTGTCTACTTCTGAAATATGCACCAGACCTTCCACGCCTTCAATGACTTCCACAAAGATACCAAAATCGGTCAGATTGACCACTCTGCCGGTGACTTCGCTATTGAGTGGGAATTTCTCATCCAGATTTTTCCATGGATCTTCTGTCAACTGTTTGATACCGAGAGACAGACGTTCCTGATCGACATCAATATTCAGAATCTTGACTTCAATTTCATCACCTTTCTTGGTGAATTCAGAAGGTTTGCGCTGGCGCTGGCCCCATGAAATATCAGAAATGTGAACGAGTCCATCAATCCCTTCTTCCAATCCGACAAAGATACCGAAATCGGTGACGTTGCGTACTTTACCGGTAACGACACTTCCGACAGGGTAGCGTTCCATCGCCAGTTTCCATGGATTAGGCAGAGCTTCTTTCATGGAGAGAGAGATTCGTTTGCGTTCGACATCCAGTTCCTTGACAACCGCTTCTACCACATCATTGAGTTGTACCACTTTGGAAGGATGGCGGATTTTCTTGGTCCATGACATTTCTGAAACGTGAATCAAACCTTCCACACCGGGTTCGAGTTCGATGAATGCGCCATAATCGGTAAGGCTGACAATTTTGCCACCAATGCGGGTTCCAACAGGATATTTTTCTGCCACATTGTTCCAGGGGTTTGCTGATTTTTGTTTGAGGCCCAGAGAAACTTTCTGATCATCGGCATCATATTTGAGAACCATGACTTCCACTTCGTCACCCATGGCAAACATTTCTGAAGGATGAACAATTCGTCCCCAGGTAATATCCGTGATATGCAACAATCCATCGACTCCGCCCAAATCAATAAATACACCGTAGTCAGTGATATTTTTGACATGACCTTTGATGAGAGCACCTTCTCTGAGGATTTCAAGCGTCTTTTTGCGGCGTTCTTCGCGGTCGACTTCCAGAAGGGCACGGCGTGACAGCACGATATTGCCTCGTTTCTGGTTGAATTTAAGGATGCGGAATTCAAATTTTTCCCCAAGCAGTTTGTCCAGATTGCGTACAGGTCGCAGATCCACCTGAGATCCTGGCAAAAAGGCCTTGACGCCGATATCGACAGACAATCCGCCTTTGATCCGGGCAATGATGGTTCCTCTGACAACACCGCCTTCTTCATGCAACTGGCCAATGGTTTCCCAGACTCTCAGTTTAACGGCTTTATCCTTGGAAAGGATGGTCACTCCATCTTCTGATTCAAGGGCTTCCACATAAACTTCCACGTCATCACCGACATTGGCGACAATCACACCATCTTCATTCAGAAATTCCTGAACAGGCACCAGGCCTCTGGATTTGTAGCCAATATCAACAAACGCGTAATCTTTGCTGACTTCCATGATTTTTCCAACGGTGATTTCCTGTTCTACCAGTCTGGTCAGCGTGGAATCGTAAAGTTGTTCAAAATCCTCATTTTCTTCAATAAAAACAAGGTTGGATTGGGATTGCTCGGGGGTGCTGTTTGAAAGGGTTTCAGTTTCTGACATATCACTCATTTAGTAATAACAAACCAGTTGTAAGAACCAGTCTGGAAAAGGTTATTAATTATTGTTTCTGCTCAATCATTCACGCGAATGATCAAATTCTATAATCACAGCCAAGGTGAAGCGCCGAAAAATGCCTGTCTCACAATAAATTGTCAATGCTTTTTCAACATTTAAGGATCTTTAGATGATGCCGTGGACTGGTCTTCAGATGACTATGAGTCAAAAAAACCTGATAGCGTCCCTTGCGTTACCAAAAATAAAGATGTTATAAGCAAATCAGTATGTGTGGCTTGTTTGGTTTGAATCACTGACCTGGGTCACAATGCGTTCCGTGAAATTTTTGGTGATGGATGGATATGGTATTACTGAAACAGCCTGTGTTTGTGTTGCTGATTGTCGTGATTTTAGGGCTGGCGATTGGAAAGCTGAAATATAAAAGTTTTGAACTGGGTTCGTCGGCAGTGATCTTTGTGGCATTGTTGTCAGGTTATTTAGGCTACACAATTCCATCGGTATTCCAGACACTTGGTCTAGTTTTTTTCATATACTCTATCGGACTTCAGGCAGGGCCGGGTTTTATCAGCTCATTTCGCAGTGAAGGGCTGACGCTCACACTGGGCGCACTTTTTCTTGTCGTAGCGGGAATGCTCACCACCATTGGCGTCTGTCTATTTTTTGGCTATGGCAGTGGGGTCGGCGCTGGTTTGTTTGCCGGAGCCATGACCAGTACTCCGGGCCTGGCGGTTGCGGTGGATCTGACGACTGGCAAAAATGCCGCCGCGGCCTATGGCGTGACTTACAGTTTTGGTGTTATTGGTGTGATCCTGTTTGTCAAGTTGCTGCCACAAATTCTCAAAATTGATATTCCCCATGAAGAACAGCAGATTCAGGAAGAAATTTCCGCTCAGCATCCACCTGTCACGTATCATCATATCGTGGTGAACAATCCTAACATTTTCAATAAAATGGTGATGGAAATCAAACTGGACCATATCGCGCCGGTTTCCATCACGCGTTTGCAGCGGTCCGGAGAAAATATTGCGCACCTTGTTTCTGGAAACACCGTATTGCAGGAAGGCGACCGATTGAGAATTGTCGGGACCGAAGAGGATCTCCAGAAAGTGGAAATGATGGTTGGCCGTAGAACCGATGAGGATATCCATTTTGACGGGGATATGGTGGTTCGGCAGATTCTTGTTTCCAAACGAAGGGTGATTGGCAACACGATCAGTTCATTGAATTTCGGCAGTACTTTCAACGTGAGGGTTTCCCGATTGACACGGAGTGGGTTTGATCTTCCTGCCAGTGCCAGCATCCGTTTAAGAATGGGAGATGTGTTGCATCTGGTGGGGAATTCCCAATCCATCGATAATATTGCCCGACTGCTGGGGAATGATGTCAAATCCGTTTATGGTACGGATGTGTTCACCGTTCTGCTTGGAATGATGATTGGTTTTGTCGTGAGTATTGTGCCTGTTTATTTACCCGGTGTGGGAGAACTGACCCTGGGCATTACGGGTGGAGTTCTGTTTGCGGGACTGATTCTGGGATACCTTTACAGCACAGGTCCATTGGTTTGGGATATTCCGGTGACAGGCAATAATTTTATTCGGGAACTGGGCCTGGTGCTGTTCCTTGCGTCCGTTGGGACCAATGCTGGGTCGTCGATTGTTCAAACCATTCAGGAGCAGGGCATGGGATTGTTCGTATCGGGCATTGCTGTGACTTTGATTCCCATGATATTGGGATTCCCCTTTTGTTATTATTTCCTGAAAATCAGATTTTTGAGAACCTTGGGGGTGTTGACGGGCGGGATGACCAGTACTCCCGGATTGGCCTCAACCACATCATTGTCTGACACTCCACATGCGGCATCCGCTTACGCTACGGTTTATCCTGTGGCACTGATCGGCATGATTGTCTGCACCCGATTTCTGGTCTGGTTGCTCAACATAATTAATCCCTGATGTGAGTTACTGCTATAGTCATCGTTTCGCTAGTCATCGGGACGGCGATACCTGGGCTACTGTCTTCAATAGGTATGTTTCCGTAAAGATTCCGGTAGTTGCTTTAGACTATCGCCTGAAAATCGGTGAAACGATGACTATGGTCTCCTATGACATTTTTTCAAACCCAACCATTGTGCTACGCCAACAAGCCTCAGGGCTGTTCATTTCTCCTTATTTTGAACGTCAACCGGATGGTAGGCGGGGATTACATGCCCCGCAAACGCCAAAAATCGTATTTTTGACGGGCACGTAGTCCCGTCCTACCAGAGAAGTGAACAGCCCTGTAACAAGCCTGAACAAAAAAACTGATCAATTCATCGGAATCTCTCTGGCCAGATAGGCATCAAAATCGGGCACCTGACGTTCATAAGAGTCATTCATGAACGGAGATGAGGTCAGAAAATCCAGGGATGCCAGATTACAGGCAATGGGAATGTTCCATACCGACGCGATTCTCAGGAGTGCCTTGACATCAGGGTCATGCGGTTGTGGCGACAAGGGATCCCAGAAAAAAATCAGGAAATCAATGTGGCCTTCGACAATCTGGGCACCAATCTGCTGATCACCACCCAAGGGACCACTGTGATACCCTGTGATGGGCAGATTCAAGTGCTGTGACAATAGTTTGCCGGTGGTGCCTGTGGAAAACAATTCGTGTTTTTCCAGCATTGTTTTGTGTTGAAGGGCCCATGACAGCAATTCCTGTTTTTTATGATCATGGGCCACCATGGCGATTCGTTTTCGGGCATGCATTGTTTTATTTTTTATTGGTATGGACATGGTTTATTCCTGATGAGTGATAAAAACATTGTGTATTCCCTTGGGGGAATTCTGGTTGCTGAATTTGCGTAACCAGCGTATTCACTTGTAAAATTCGGGTTTAGATCGCAAGCGAAAAAGATTGGTTTTTGTTCCAGACTGTTATTATCGTGCCACTGGAAATGGATGATTGAACATCATACACGGGTGTTTGCATTCGTACTTTTGTTGAAACACAATGTGTTCGCAGGTGTCTTGATGACAAGATTTTGCAGGTTACGTTCAGTGAGGGTTTAATGAATTTCAAGGATAAGGCAATCGTAAAAGCACTGATTATTGAACAATTGGAAAGAGACCATGAACTCCTGTTCAAGGCGGCGAAAACGGCTCATGAGATTGCTACTGACAAGAACAATATCCCTGACAATAAATATGACACTCTCAGTCTGGAAGCATCATATATCGCTCAGGGGCAGGCAAACCGATCCCAACAGATCAGGCAGGATCTTGACGTGTATCAAAAACTCACATTGCAGATTTTTGATGAAAGGTCCCCGATCGGGTTAACATCCCTGATTATGCTTGAAGCTGGAAATGGTGAACAAAAACGTGTTTTTATGGGCCCCTGTGCGGCTTAACTTTGGACACATTTCCACAATTGAAATTTTTATGCTAAGCTGAACATCCAGTGACAAAAACAAACCATGAATCAGTGGAGGTTCTCATGTTGATAACTACGGTAGCTCCCTGGATTGAGCA
>JADFZZ010000048.1 GCA_015232315.1 SAR324 cluster bacterium
ACTGTGCATGCTGTAGCTGACGCTACGAAATAACCGGGGGTGCGAACCAATGAAAGCTACACTCAGCTTAACTTTCAGGATTGAATCGCTAAAGAGTAGAACGAGTGCTTTCAGCCTCAAGAACGATTATATCATTTTCATCACCCGGGGTGAAATTATTTTTTCATGATCGGTTAACTTAACTTAACAGACGTGTACCTCTGGTGGGGAACCCGCCTTATCCCACCTCCGGTGGCTTGCCAACGAACTGTGGAAGGGCACCAGAGGTGCCTTATGGAAAGGTTCCCGACGAGACGTCAGGAACCAGAGTAAATTAAAAAACTTTTGATCGGGTACTTATCATGCCCGTAATTTCCTGCATGAATTCAAGTTTACTTGTTCGGATCCCAGTCTCCGGGTTGCATTTTCTGACGTGAGGCAAAATCCATGACTGCCAGAATGTCTCGTTCGGTAAATCTGTTGATTTGCTCCACCATTTCAGGATTGGCGTTACGCCGTTTGCCTTCCTTGATCCAGCGGAATTGACGCAGAAGATAATTATAGTTCTGTCCGGCAATCACAGGATAATAATTTTTAAAACTTCCCTGTCCATGATCCCCATGACAACGCACGCAATTATCCGCGTAAACTTTGGCTCCATATTCCAGATCGGTTCCGGGACCAAAATGCGTATTGGTCATGGGGAGGGTCTGGATGTAGGCGGCGACATCCGCCAGTGTTTGAGGCCCGCTTTTGGGTTCTTCAAAAATATCTTCTGTTGCGGCTCGCAAGGCCTCAACATTAGCGAAGGGATACATGGTTGGATTATCCCTGTTGCCGATACGGATATCCGCGATTTGCTTGATAACCACAGTGGATTGCTGTCCGGCCAATTGCGGGAAATTCCCGGCGGGATCACCCCCGGCGGTGGGTTGATGACAAGCCGCGCAAACTTCCTCATAAATGATTTTTCCATCTTCCACGCTGCCTTTAAGATGCAGTGCCTCCACCGCTTCTTCCACTTTGGTCCCCCATTTTCCACCGAATTCAGAGGTCGAAGTCAGTTTACCTTTGGGTTCTTCCGCTGAAAGATAAGCCGGTAGGCCAATGGCAACGGCCATCAATATGACAATTTTTTTCAAGATTTGTTTTTGCATAAATTTCCTTATTTTACCTGAGATAAATATTCCGCAATCGCCATGAGATCATCATCGGTTGCGGTACTGTCAATCATGAGTTTGATGCCCAGCATCGCCGCACTCAAACCGTTATTGCGTTTTCCGCTGAAAATGTCTTTCATCTGATTATACAGATACAATTTGTTCTGTCCTGCCAGTTTGGGATAAGCTTCAAACCCCGGCATGGGATCGCCCTGACGGTAAACTACCTCGCCTGTAGTTTTGTCAATTTTTTCACGATTACGCACTTGCCCCCGGCCTTCGGCTCCATGGCAGGCAAAACAGGTCAGTTGTTGATAGAGAGTCGCACCATCCGCGGCGATTGCGGTAAGACTCAATCCGCTTATCAGCATTGATGCCAGGATGAATTTTGAAAATTGCTGGAATACCCGCATTGTTTTTCTCTGATAAAGTTGGAACAGAATTGAGGAGAGACACACCTTCACTGACTGTTCAGAAAAGGCGTGTATGGATTCAGATTTTATTTATTGGGAGAGACTTATTTACCATCCACCATTTTCTGGGCGAAAATTCCACGACTGGCGGTTTTAACCAGATATTGCCATGCCATTTCCTCATTGAGCAACGCATCCTGATATTTACCTGCTTTGGCCAATTCCTGAGCTTTTGCCCGCAGAGGATAATGTTGTTTGAACTGTTCAACCGCATCCCAGAACTGCATGGCGGCATCAATGTGCAGGATTTTCTGTTTTTTCAGAAACGCGGCCTGTTCTTTGCTGTCCATTGCGTCCAGTTCTTCAATGTCGCCCATTTGCTTCTGAATACCGACCGCGGAGCCAACAGGATCCTTGGCATTACAGATTTTGGTGGAAGCGTCTACCAGTTTAGGGCAAACATAATTGATCACTCCGGCGATCACCCCGATAGTCGCGTCATTTTCTTTTACCTTGTCTTCGTATTTCCCTTTGTACTCATCCGCGGCAAAGGCGGTACTGGCGAAGATCATAACAGTCAGGACTGTCCATATATTGAATAATTTCATACCCCTCTAAATCAAGAATTGTGATGAATGAATATGCAGGGGCGATTCGCGAATCCCCCCTGCGCATGATGGTCAGGGTTTGACCATGAAATATCCTGTCATTTCAAGATGCAGGGCTGAACAGAACTCAGTGCAGTAGAATGGGAATACGCCTTCTTTGTCTGCCACAAATTCAAAGGTTTCTGTTTCACCCGGTTCCAGACTTCCATGGACATTGTAATTGTCAACGGTGAAGCCATGAACCTGATCCTGGGCTCGTTCAACGTTAGTGATGTGCCAGGTGATATGATCACCGACTTTCACTTCAAATACTTCGGGGCTGAAGTGACTTCGAATCGCTGTGGAATAAATGGTAACCTGATTGCCATTGCGTTCAATGCGTTCATCACCGGGTTTTACATTGTGTTTGAAATCTTTTTTATTGAAGCGAATATCCGGATCCAGTTTGTCCGCTTTGATCATTTGGGCATAGTGTGGTTCACCAAGCGGCAGCGGCATGTCATACAATAGTTGCATGGGGCGTCCGGAAGTGATGTCGATCAACTGGTGATTTTGAGGATGCAGAGGTCCAACCTGCTGAAAGCGGTCAATCGCCAATTTGTTGAGTGCAACCAGATATTTTCCATCAGGATCCACAGTGTCACCTTCAGCGGCAACCAGGTGTCCGATGTTGTAATTGATGGGGATTTTATCCAGGACTCTTCCTTCCAGATAATTCCATCGAACGACCATGGAATCTACATACAGCGAGGTGTAAACAACGCCTTTTTCCTTGTCAAACTGGGTATGCAGCGGGCCGAGACCTAACTGAACCTGTTTGTGCAGGGCTTTTTGCATGTCCAGAATTGGGATACCATAGGGATCTTTATCCGCGAAATCTTTTTTGTCGATCAAGGCCTTGATTTTCTGAAAATCATAGACAGAAGCGTGGGTGTCAAGCTTGCCGGCAACAATGATGTAGCGACCATCCGGACTCACATCATTGCCATGAGGACTTTTAGGTTCAGGTACCAGAACGAGTGCATTGGCTTTAACCATTTCTTCCATCGGAATCACTGCGTGACCGTTAATTTTCTTGAACTTCCCGGCTTTGAACAGTTGTTCCGCGGCCTTCCAGTTCACGATGTGCATATAGTCGGTGTCTTTGGACGACATTCCGGCTTCGTTGGCCAGTTTATCCTGCAGTTCTGTGTTCCCTTTGCCATAACCACCGATATAGCGTTCGGAGTTGATGGAGTTGGTGAACGACCAGCCATCGCTGATGCCTTTTCCGGCATCGGTGATATCCTGCATGTAAGGAGGCATTTCAACAGTGAAGGATTTTTCAGGAACAATTTTGCCACTGCGATTTTTCTTCTCAATGGTTTGTTCAAATTTCCAGTAAGTCACGCCACCCCGGAAATATTTATTAAAATTTTCCTGTGTGAGTTCCACATATTTATTTTCAAACGGAGCGGGATACTGTGCGGCTTCCAAGACATATTCGGTGTTGGGGGTAGCCACTGTGCTGCCATGTTCGGATTTGAAAACGGGATTGGGAACAATCTGGACGGTTTCGAATTTTTTCAGATCAATCACGGCAATTCGGGGATTGGCCTTGTCGTTGATAAACACCCATTGTCCATCATAATCACCATTGGTTTCTGAGAGTGCTGGATGGTGAGTGTCACCCCATGTGATTTTTTTGCCATTGATCATGCCTTCTTCAAAACGTTTGCTGCTTTCTTCACTGCCATAACCATACCCCTGCCAAGGTTCAGGTGTGAAGACGGCCACATACTTGAGAATCCGCATGGATGGCACGCCATATACGATCAATTGCCCGGATTGCCCGCCGGAAGAGAACACGACATATTCGTCTTTCATGCCTGTGGGGGTATATGTTTTGGCGGCGGCCAGCATATCCTGCTCACTCAGGCCTCTTGCCTTCATGACTTCCTGCATGGACTGTCCCCATGCGCTGGAAGCCACACCCAGAGCCAAACAGCCCAGAAGTGCGGATTTGGCCAACTTGTTCAATGATTTTATCATAGTTACTCCTTGATGATGGATGAATGATGACCCTGAACTGATTAACTCATTTTAATCTTCAAAAAGTTTTGGATTTTTAAAGATAACATTCATCTAATCCGAAGTGGTCTGGATCTGTTATGACATTTGTCATACTTTTACAAAAACTGTGACATTACGGACCTCAAAACAGGGGTTGATCATATTGTCGGCCACAAGACGCAATCCCGAACTACCATGAACGGCCCTACCAATCCTTTCCAGGATCACGGATAGTAAGCGTTCAGCCGTCAGTTATCAGTTTTCAGGAATTCTCAAGGCCTGGAAGCCAAACGATATTTTCTGCTATTGAGTTATAATGCTTCTGAAGCGCATAAACACTGAAAGCTGAATACTGAAAGCTGAACGCTTACCTTATTCCTTCACTGAAACATTGGTTTGTTGTCTTGAAATTTACCAGTGATTCCCCCTAGATAGCGTCTTCCTTTGTTTAGCCCACAGGTAAAAGCGCATTTTTCTGCGTGAAACAGTTCAGAACCTGTTGCCCGTGGCATAAAATGGCAGGTTTTCCAATCAGCGCTTCAGCTTTTATTTCAAATAGCTATCGGCCATATTTCCAAGACCCTTTTCACATAGAGATCCCTTGAAAACATCAAAAGAAATTCGTCAGGAGTTTATTTCATTTTTTGAAGAACGAGATCACCGGTTTGTAAGAAGCTCCCCGGTTGTTCCCAACGATGATCCAACCCTGCTCTTCACCAACGCGGGAATGAATCAGTTCAAGGATGTGTTTTTGAATACGGGAAAACGGGAATACGTTCGGGCAGTGAATTCACAGAAATGTATCAGGGCCAGTGGCAAACACAATGATCTCGAAGACGTCGGACGTGACAATTATCACCACACCTTTTTCGAAATGCTGGGAAACTGGTCTTTCGGGGATTATTTCAAAAAAGACGCCATCACCTGGGCCTGGGAACTTTTCACACAATACTGGCATCTTCCAAAATCCAGACTATGGGCTACGGTGTTTGAAGGCAGTGCCGCTGAAGGACTGGAACCAGATCATGAAGCCATTGAATTATGGAAAACCTGCACCGATATTCAGCACAACCAGATTCTGCTGTGTAGCAAAAAAGATAATTTCTGGGAAATGGGCGATGTCGGCCCCTGTGGTCCCTGCTCTGAAATCCATGTGGATCTGGGAGAAGGAACCTGTCCAAAATCAGGCAAAGGAGGCCATGTTTGCGGTGTGAATATTGATGGATGCTGGCGATTTGTGGAATTGTGGAATCTCGTGTTTATTCAGTTCAATCGCCTGCCCAACGGACAACTTGAACGTTTACCCGCATGCCATGTTGACACCGGAATGGGACTGGAACGAATCTGTCGTGTGCTTCAGTCCGTTGATTCCAATTACAGCACTGATTTGTTTGTTCCAATTCTGGAAAAAATTCAGGAAGTGACCGGGATCCGTGATGATACAGATGAGAAAAAAGTCGCATACAGGGTGATCGCCGATCATTTAAGAGCCCTGAGTTTTGCCATCGCTGACGGAGCAATTCCTTCCAATGATGGCCGGGGTCATGTGTTGAGACGCATGTTGCGCAGGGCAACCCGTTTTGGCAGGGTTTTGGGAATGCATCAGCCTTTTATTTATCAACTTGTTCCAGCAATTGTTGCTGTGATGGGGGACGCGTTTCCTGAAATTAAAACCCAGGCGGCACATGTTGCGAGAGTCATTCATAGTGAAGAAGAAAGTTTTGGTCAAACACTGGATCAGGGACTTGAAATCTTTGAACAAATGCTATCCGGTATTACCGCTGGATCTGCCAGGATTTTTTCCGGTTCAGATGCGTTCAAACTCTATGATACTTATGGTTTCCCGATTGATCTGACCCGCTTGATGTGTGAAGAAAAGGGCTTGACCGTTGATGAGCCGGAATTTGAAAAATGCATGGATCAACAACGATTGCAGGCTCGCAATGCCGCAAAGTTCCGCATGAATCTGGGTGAATGGATTGTTCTGAAAGAAGGCAAAGCCTCCAGTTTTACAGGTTACAACAGTTTGAGCGCTGAGACCTCAGTGATTCGTTATTCAAAAAACGATAAAAACCAATTACTGCTTGTGCTGGAACAGACTCCGTTTTACGCGGAATCCGGTGGACAGGTCGCCGATCGTGGCACGTTGATCCAGAATGGACAGAAATGGAATGTTCTGGATGTTTACAAAGAAGGAGACTCGATTGTTCATGTCTGTGAAGGAGACACAATTCCAGATCAATCAGCGATTCAGGCTGTTGTTTCCCCTGAAAACAGGTCTGCGATCACCCGCAATCATACCGCTACACATTTACTGCATGCCGCGTTGAAAGAAGTGGTGGGACAACATGTCAATCAGGCGGGTTCAGTTGTTCATCCAGAATACCTTCGGTTTGATTTCACCCATTTCGACAAGCTCAGTGACGACGAAATCACCCGGATTGAACAAATCGTCAACCGGAATATTCGAGCGAATATTTCTTTGCAGTCTTATGAAACACAATATACCAAAGCCATTCAAAATGGAGTGACCGCACTTTTCAGCGAAAAATACGCGGATCGGGTGCGAGTCATTCAGATTGGTGCGGTTTCATCCGAATTATGCGGTGGATGCCACGTCCATGCGACAGGAGACATTGGCAGTTTCAGAATTCAGGTTGAATCCGCCATCGCGTCCGGCGTGAGACGGATCATCGCATTGACCGGGCACACCGCTGAAAAATTAACCCGTGAAGAATCACGAGCGATTCAGGATGCCAAACGGCTCTTGAATGTCTCACATGACTCTCTGGCCCCGGCAATTGAAAAACTTCTGGAAGAAAAACGCCACCTGGAAAAAGCGTTAAGAGAAAGCCAGCGGGAAACAGCCGGTAATGACGCCAATCGTATGGCTTCTCAGGCTATCACTATGGACGGAATTCGTGTTCTTGTTCACCAACTCAAAGTGGATTCACTGGAGGCGCTGAAAGATCTGGGGGATTCCTTGAGAGAAACCCTCCAACCCGGGATCATATTGCTGGCAGGCGAGGTGAATCAAAAACCGACCTTGCTGTGTGTCATTTCCCAGGATCTCATCAATAAAAAATATCATGCGGGTGATATTGTCAATCAGGTGGCGGCATTGGCTGATGGCAAGGGTGGTGGAAAACCCCACATGGCTCAGGCTGGAATCAAAGCTCCAGAAAAACTACCACAGGCATTGCTTCAGGCTCCGGAATTGATTCGGGCTTATATTCAATCTCGATAAATTCGGTTGCTATGAAATATGAATTGTTTGTGGGTAAACGGTATCTGTTTTCCTCCTCCAGAGACCGATCCATTTCTCTCATCACCTGGATTTCTATTTGCGGTGTCGCTTTGGGAAATATCGCGCTGATTGCGTCAACCTCAATCATGAATGGATTCAGAGATAATTTGCGGCGTGCGGTCACAGGCTCGCTGCCGCATATCACCATGTTCGCCTGGGATGACAACATGGCCGATTATGAAGATCTCATTGGCGCCATTACAAACCAGTCCCGGGTGGTTTCGGCCTCTCCCTATATTTTCAAACAAGCCCTTCTGACGGGAAAAAAACAACCCAAAGGTGCTCTCTTGCGTGGGATAGACACATCCCGGGAAGCGAAGGTCACCTCAATTTCAGCCTTTTTAAGAAAAGAGGTCTATCCGATCCATCCGCCATCGCCCGCAGAACAACAGCTTCTCTCAGAAGAAATCATCTCGAGACTTGATTATGCGACATCTCAGAAAGCCCTGAATCCTTCCGGTGTCATCCTGGGGGCGATGCTTGCCCAAAATTTAAAAGTCAGAGTTGGAGATCATGTACAGTTGATTTCATCGGAACAACGAATGACGCCTTTCGGAGATATGCCACGAATTAAAGACCTGGAAGTTGTCGGCATCTTTGAATCCGGAATCTCAGGCTATGATGAAGTGCTGGCCTTTATGGATTATCATCTGGTGCAGAAAATTTATGGAATGGGTCACAGTGTAACAGGTATAGGAATCAGGGTTGAAGATCCTGAACTTGCGCCACAAATAGCCTCCGCACTGCAAAAATCGACAGAAAATTATCTGGTCAGTAACTGGGCCGATGAAAATAAAAGTATTTTTCAAATCATGAAACTGGAAAAACTGGGGCTTTTTTTGATTTTAACGTTGATCGTGATTGTTGCCGCCTTCAACATCATCAGTTCACTGGTCATGCTGGTTGTTGAGAAATCAGGAGAAATTGCCATCCTCAAATCATTAGGCGCAACGGACTATAGCATCCGGAAAATTTTTGCGGTGCAGGGGGTGATCATTGGATCTATCGGCACCATCACGGGTGTTCTGCTTGGACTTCTGGTCTGTTGGGTGTTGATGACTTTTGATCTGATTGATATTCCTCCCGGTGTTTACCCTGGTGGCAATCGGGTTCCTGTCCTGATCAACTGGACCGATGTGATGATCACAGCACTGAGTTCGTTTGCGATTTGTTTTGTCGTAACCATCTATCCCGCGGCAAAAGCGGCAAGGGTGAATCCGGTAGAAGTATTGAGATATGAATGAGGCGAGCAATGGAAGGAAAAAAGGCGTCCTTAGACGCCTTTTTTATAATTAACTACCCATGAATCCAAGGAAACCGGAGGCTTTGCCAATCGCACTTCCACCACCAGTCATGATGGGGCCAAGTGAACTGAACAATCCACCAAAATTTCCTGGAAGATAGCTTCCAACTTTGGAAGTAAGATTTCCAGCAGAAGACATCAATCCGCCAACGGTATCGCAATTGATGGTCAGTCCTTTTCCACCCGCCACAGAGGCCAGATCAGAATCACTCAACTCACCGCTGCTTCCGGGATTTGAAGGAAGAACAATGTTCAGCAGACTTGCTGTGTTTTCATGGATTGCGATCTTTCCAGCAGGTTCGGTTCCCAACACTTCACGGATGGCTGACTTGGAATCACTCAACAAACGCTTTCGGTATGAAGAATCCTGTTGCGCTTTTTTGGTGATTTTCCCGATGATCGGATCAGAATCCAGATCCATCCCTTGTGTTTGACTTTCATGAAGCAAAACATAATGCTGGGTATCACCTGAGTCATCATAAACCTTAACTTCCACATCGTCACCAAAACTCAGTCCCATTTGAGACAAAGCTGATTTGGGATTGCTCAACATCAGGCTTTTGAATTCTGAGTCACTCCAGGTTCTTTTAACAATATTTTCGTAACTTGACATGTGTTCCCCTATAAAAATCAGGTTAGTTGGTTAATTCCCCTGCTCGCATCATTTTCCAGATATTGCTGAAAATCATTCAAGCATGTTTTTAACAAAAAACAGTTTAGTAAAACAGACTAAACTGGATTTCATCAATACGACGAAACTGTATTGTCTTTAGTATAAACATCTAAAAGTTGTCAACAGCAAAAATTCAATCTTTTGTAACATTTTTGAAATGTCTTTGAAAAATTATACATATTAACCCTTTAGCGAACCACATCATCAAAGTGACCTGTCAATAACTGACACTTTCGTTTTTTCGACTTCATCCCTGTTATCTATCCCTCCATTAAAACACTTCTGGCGACACAATGACTATGGCCATAGAACAACTTCCACTGGCTTGTCGAAGGGGATAATGTCCTCATAGCTGAAGGACAACCCGGAAATTTAGGCAAAATTTTCAGAAAAAAATTCATTCCTTTCTGAAAATTCCAGTAAGTTTTTTTCCATTAAATAAATGTCACTATTGTGTTTCTGTTTAGAATGTTACATAAGCAAATAAGAAATGATTTGATCACCGCGTCAGAAAATAATGTTGAATCTCAACATAAAAACGCCGGTTCAATGGCGTCAACCAGGGTGAAAGGGGAAGCACATGGTGAAATGGTTACTGGATAAAAGCATTGTCAGAAAATTCATTTTTTACATTTTGTCCTTTTTTGTGGTTGCGGGCACAGCCTTTATCATTATTTATGGAATTCAGGGGTATGACAGTGCGATCAGGCAGATCAATAAAAAGGTGATCAATATCGCTGAATTGGCGAGCACTGCGCTGGCAACACCTTTATGGAACATTGATGAACCTTCCATCAAGGGGGTGATCAATGCCATTAAACTGGACGAAGACATCATTGCGATTCATGTGTTGGGATCCGGTGATCTGGTCTCAAGCTATCAGGACGAACGGTTCAAGGAGACCTTTGATCAGTTGAAACTGAAAAAAGGTATGTTGTATCAGGAGATCGGGATTTGTAAAAAAGGGCGATGCAGCGTGACACTGGAAGATGATTCTGACGATAGTGAAAGCAATGAACAGATAGGCCAGGTGCAGATGATCGCTTCCACGGAACGTGTGGATCGCGAAATCACTCAAAGTATCCTGATGCTTCTGGCGTCGGTATTGTTTGTCGGTGGCATGCTCAGTCTCATCATCTGGGCTTTGGCCAGAAAAATAATTCAGCATCCTATCAAGGAACTCATTGTCAGTGCCAATGCTCTCGCGGAAGGACACCTCAACCATGAAATCAATGTTTCCCGGCCCGATGAACTTGGCAGTCTGGCCCGGGATTTCGCTGAAATGCGAGATTCTATCCGTGAAAAAATCAAGGTCATCGAAGAATACAGCCGTGACCTGGAGAAAAAAGTAGATGAACGCACGTCCCAGTTGCGCGCTAAAACCAATGATATTCTCAGTATTTTGAAAAATATTCCAGAAGGCGTTCTCACTGTGCTCGAAGGAAACACGGTCCACCCTGAATATTCAGCCTATCTGGAAACCATTCTTGGGACCACTGAAATCAGTGGACAGGATGTGGTGTCCCTGCTGTTCAGTCAATTGGGTTCCGACTCACGAAGCGGTTTGGGTGCCGCACTGGATTCTATTCTCGGACAGAATGTCATGTTTTTCGAAGCCAACAGTCATTTTCTGGTTCGAGAAATAGAATTTCTGTCAAAAGATGGACAGACAAAAGTTCTGGATCTGTCATGGGCACCCATCACAGACGATATGGATGATGTGGAAAAAGTTCTCATCACTCTGAGGGATGTCACCGAACTGCGTCAATTGCAGGAAACCGCCAAGGAACATAAACGCGAACTGGAAATCATTGGACAGATCCTGCATGTTTCCCAGGAAAAATTTAATGAATTTATTCATTCTTCCCGTAATTTTCTGGAAGAAAACAAGAAACTCATTGAAGCGAATTACACACAGAAAAATCCGGAGATTCTCAGTGAGTTGTTCCGCAACATGCATACCATCAAGGGAAATGCCCGGACCTATACGTTTATTCATCTGACAAATCTGGTCCATGAGGCTGAAGAAAAATACAACAGACTCCGCAATCGTGAGGAGGAATCCTGGAATCCTGATATTTTACTGGAAGACTTGAACAAGGTGGGTCTCATCATTGATGAATATGACCAGATCAATACCAGCAAATTGGGACGCAAAGGTCCAGGCCGACGTGGTGATGAACGGTTCCTGATGGTAGAAAAAGTCAAAGTGCGATCTGCTCTGGATTATTTGACTGGCATCGAAAAACTCACAGCCCAGCAATTGAAAGATCATATCATCGTCGCAAGAGCCTTTCTGACATCCATCGGTTCAGAACCACTGGAAGATATTCTGTCTGGTGTGCTGACCTCTATCGCTGATCTTGCCAGAGAACTGGAAAAGCCGGCACCTGAAATTGTGATCGCAGACCATAATCTGTATATTAAAAATCATATCTATGGGTTGATACGGAATGCGTTTGGTCATATTTTCAGAAACTCTCTGGATCATGGCATTGAACGTTCAGAGGAACGATTGCAAAAAGGCAAATCAGCACAGGGGCATATCTACATTGAACTGACACATGACAATTCAACGCTGAAGATTGTGTACAGGGATGATGGCCGTGGCTTGAATATTGGAAAAATTCGTCAAAAAGCGATCAAGAGCCAGATGATTCATGACATGGATGATCTGTCAGACCATGAAGTTGCACAGATGATTTTTATGTCCGGACTCAGTACTGCGGAACAGGTTACTGAAATTTCAGGTCGTGGTGTGGGAATGGACGCTGTTAAAAAGTTTTTTGAACGGGAAAATGGCAATGTGGAAGTGGAACTTCTTTCCCCTGAAAAATACCATGATCCCGGTTTTTATCCCTTTGAAATCACCCTCACTCTGCCGTTTCAATATGCTATTGAAATGCCAACACTGAATATGGAAACCATGCTGGAGATGGCGGAGGCCCTTGCTTCGGAAAGAAACACTGAAAATTAGGCACGCTATCCATCAGGCGAAGCAGAGCTTCGCACCCACCGGAGGTGGCTATGTCGTCAACTTAAGGCGTTCAGCGCCGGGGATCCCCCTTTTCAAAGGAGGCATGGGGGATTTAACGTTCAGAATTACATCCCACTAACCCCCTTGAACCAAGGGGGAATTGAAACATAGCACCATTCAGAATGCTTAAGTTGATAACATTGACCGGAGGTGGGTCATGGAACGGTTACGAACGGGACGTTCGTAACCAGAAAGTTTTCCATGTTATTTTTTGAATGTTCCTGATTGCAGGATGTTAATTGACCTGGTAGGGGGTGAGGGTTTCCATTTCCATGTTGCAGGCTTTGTTTGTATTCTGGATGATCCGGAACATTTCGCCAGAGGCCTCAAACTCAGCAATTGTCCGGTTGATGAGTTCCAGCGTTAAAGCCCAGTCTGATTTCTTTTTTGAAAGAGCAAAGTACAGATGATTGTATTGAATCAACGGTTTTACCGTTTCCAGTTGATTCAAGATGCTTTTCGCTTCCGCATCTTTCAGAGAGGTAGCAATGGTGAAACGGATCACCGCCGGATCGCCAATGATGAGATTGATGCGTTTGTTGACAAGCTTTTTGGCGTTGATCAAGTCATCTGTAGCTTTGTCTGTACTAAAAAATCCCTGATCCATCAATGAATCAAATTCAGGCGTATTCTGATAGCCTGACACCACTCCGATTTTTTCCCCTTTTAAATTTTGAAAATCGCCCTGATAATGATCAGTTTCTCCTTTACGTTTCATAAAAGCCAGGGGTCCACCGGGAAATCGGCCTGACAATGCCAGATTATCCAGACGTTTACTGCCTTTGACCACATCTGAAGGAGCCTCACTTTCAATGAAATATTCTGGATAAAGCAGATCTTCAGTTCCCTTTTCCACGTTGCTTACCGCTCTGGCCCAGGGATAGAAGGCGGAGGTGATTTCATAGCCCTGACTGGCAAGAATGGCGATGGTCAACTGCTGAACCCATCCTTGTTTACAAATATCCTGACCAATATAAGGGGCCCAGTCCAGCGTGGCGATTTTGATTTTTTTTGTTGCGCCTTTGTTGAACAGAAACGAATTGTCAGAAAGTTTTTCGCCCTTAATGGTGTTAACAGTCCCCTTATATGAAAAATTAACGGTCAGATCCTGTTCAGCCTTTATTTTTTGCGTAGGCCCTGCGAGGCATGCGATCATCAAACAGAATAGTGCCCATTGTTTCAATAAAGTTTTCATAGTTCCCCCCCCCCTCTCTGAAGTTTATTAAAAAGATGCTCTCATTATTCATTGTCAGATAAAATATTCCTTGTACAGAAATTTATGTTTTTTTCTGTGCACATAAAGGAGGATGCTCAATAGATCTTGCCTCCGGATGCATGAGGGTTGAGTTCACAGCAGAGGATTGTCACATCATCATTCAGGGGATGGTTTCCATAGAACTGATGGATGTTTTCCACCAGTTTGCCGGTTAGACTCGTGGCAGAGTCAGAGGTGTGTTGTTTTAGAAAATTTCGCAGAGTTCTTTGATTCCAGCACTCTTCCTGTGCATTCATGTTTTCAATGAGCCCATCTGTATAAAAAAACAATTTATCTCCCCATTCAACCTTTGTTTCAACTTCATCATATTGAGTGTCAGAACTGTATCCCAGCAAAGGATTTTTATTCAGCAACGAGGTGATTGCCGTCGAACGGGAATGAAGGAGATAGGGGAAATTGTGCCCCGCATTTGAATAGGTGATGGTCAAAGTTTTCAAGTTGATGGACAGAATAAAAAACGTCATCATGAAATGCGGATGTCCACTTTCATAGACCGATTTGTTCAGATAGGTCATGATTTCCGCGGGAGAGGGAACATGGTCTGTCTTGCTCCATAAGGCTTCCAGTGTTCGGGATGTCGCACACACGCCAGCCGTTACCAGGGCGGCAGGCGCGCCATGACCTGTCGCGTCTCCAATCAGAAAAAAAACGTGATCCCTGAACTTATCAAAAATGCCATACCAGTCTCCACCTGTTTCTGATGCTGAACGGTAATATGCGGCCAGTTCAACTTTAGAAATTTGCGGAAGAACCAGTGGAAACAACGCTTGCTGGACAGCCGCCGCGGTTTTGAGTTCAGCCTCTTTTTGTCTGGCGTGAAACAACTTGTCTTCAGCAATTTTAAAGTTCCATGCCCTGACGAATATTTCGCCAATCATACTGAACATTTTGATGTCGGCGACATACCATAATTTCGATTCATTCAGGGACTCACAACCAAGAAAACCATTGATCCGGCCTTCATGGATGATCGGTAAATTGACCAATTGCCCAAAGGACCACATGGCATCATCGACATCATCTGTCGAACCAATGTTCAGCGGCGTTTCCTGTCGGTGATCGTTTTCAAAACGTTGAGCACTTTCAAGAAAGGCATCCATATCCATGTTCTGATGAGCATGGATGAAGGCATTAATTCCGGTCTGTGACCATTCAAATGTTCTGGAATGATTTCCATTTTCATCATAGAGCAGAAAAAAAGCACTGCTGAGTTCCAGGTGATTTGCGAGATTTTGCAACGACCATTGTATTTCCTGGTCCAGTTTATCCCGCACACTGACAAACCGGGAAGACAGTTCAATCACAAACCGCTCCATTTCTATTCTATGACGCAAACGTTCTTCAAAAGACTGGCGTTTGTGAATTTCTTTAACCAGTTCACGATTACTCTCTCTCAACTCAGTGGTACGTTCCAGAACCTTGAGCGTCATTTCATCCTTGGCTTTTTTCAGTTCCTGTTCAGTTCTTTCCTGTAAAACCCTGGATTCGGTGACATCTGTCCTGATCAATCCTACGGCTTCTGTTTCACCCCCGTCATTGAACAAGGGGAACCTGTGTGTCATATAAAACGCGCGCTGAGCTTCATCAAATTCTGATAAGCCTTCAAAATATACTTCTTCTTCCGTGGTTAGAGGAATGTGGTTCTCAAAAATCCATTGATCCCGTTCTATTTCCCGTTCTACGATTTCCGGGAAATTATGATAAACAGTTTCCAGTTTCTGCTCACTGAGTTGATCCATGTTGCAATTGATCTCAATACTATGAAGACGGTTTGCCATCAGATATCTGCGATCCGGTGTTCTGATGCAGACTGACATGGGGGCAACATTCAGAAAATGCCATAACAACTGATAGCGATTGTTTAATTGATCAAGCGTGGAGGTCAGGAGTTCCGAATAAAAAACCTGATAGAGGTATCCCTGAAAAGTATCCTGCTGGAACAACAGAATTCTCAGGTTGATCCAGCGAACGACACCGGCTATTTGAATTCTGAACAGCAGTTCAGAAAAAGATTGTGATGCAACCGTTGAAGCGGAAGGTTTTTTCTGAAGGAACGCCTCAAGCAGACTGGAATCCGCCTGGTGGACTTGCTCTTTAAATCGATGCGGATTGCCCTCAGGAATAGCAAAGGTTTCCGACCATTGATGGTGTTCAAATACAAGATTTCCGGCAATATCATCAATAAAACAGGGAATCCGTGATTCCCTGAGAATATGCTCTGCTATCAGATCAAGTGCCATACTCGACATTGCTCAACAAAAGGGAACTGATAAGGAAACATTGACTTTGACAGGCATCAGCGCGTGTGTTTTATTCAACTTCCAACCAGTTGTTTGATGATAGGAAGCGTGCCGGGACCATTGAAGGGTTTGACCAGCCAGCCTTTGACACCGGACGCTTTGGCTCTTTGTTTAAGCATGGGCTGACTTTCAGTGGTCAACATCAGCACGGCAACGTTCTGATTCCCGGCTTCCCTGATTTTTTCGACCATGGTCAAGCCATCCATATCAGGCATGTTGACATCGGCAATGATGAGTTTAAGCGATGGATTTTTTTTTGCCTGTTCCAGTCCGGTCCGGCCATCATCGGCAGCGATAACATCATAACCATTTTCTTTAAGAAACGTTGTGACCTGATGGCGAATACCAGAGGAATCATCTACAATCAGAATTTGCGGCATTTGTTCTCCTTAAGCAAAAAAAGATTAAAACAGTTCAATGCTGAATTCTTCGACAGCTACGGTTTGCTGCTCTACGGGTTCCTGAAATTTTTCAAGATTCCAATCCAGACTGAAAACAAGTTTTTCATAGATTGAAATGGCAGGGATATTTCCGTCGGGGGCTTGCAGGATATAGTGAAGACAAAGCTGAGGCTTGACTGAACCGAAGGAAATGTAATTGCCTTCATGATTGATAACAATTGGTATTTCAGATCGATGTACCCCCAGCACCACGTTTTCATCATTGATGAATTTATTCTTGAAGCCCCCCCAGATCATATTGGTCAACTCACTGATCAGACTGTTGACATTATATTTGGTAAGATCATCGGAAGGCTGAATGGTTTTTCCCTTTTCAATGAGTTTGAGCATTTGCGAGACCTGGGTCTGAACCATGAGATATCCACGGCACCATGACGTTTCCAGAGATATCATACTGAATAACTCTCCCGAGATAAGCCTGTCTCTCACCAGATAGGGCGGACTTGCGCAGTTGATTATCATTCCGGGAAAACAGGCCTGAAACGCATTGTCAGAAATCTGCATCATGTTTCTAATAAAACTTGCTGGATATTCCCGCTGAAAAATGTAGGTCTGTATCCAGTCTTTCAGTTGTTCCCGATCGCTTGTTTTATATATTCCCGCACAGGCGTTCCGTATATCCTCCGTTAGTTGGGCTTCATCGGTTTGATCATGAATTCGTAAAAAAATGGGTAATTCCCTACGTGTTTTATGAATCTGAACCACAAGTTCATTGATATGTCCTCCGCTCTTGTCGGGACTTTCACACAAAAAAAGAGCACCAAGATCAATGTTCATATTCAGATTTTCCAGGACAGAGGAGGCTTTTAGCCCAACCAACTGGTTTTCTACAAAAAAATGCTTGAGCCATTCCGCATGTTCGGTGTTGGTTTCATGAACCAGCACTTTGCTCATAATTACCACAGTCTCACTCACAAGATCCTCCTGCAAGGGTGTCTATTGTTTATCATGGAAAATTTCTTACAAAGATTCTCGTTTATTCATAATGTTCTGAAATAGCGGTTGTCAATAAGGATTTTATTTGAATCATGTTATTTGTGTGAACTTTGAACACTCAGTGAGGTTGATTATTCCTGAAAATCCCTCTTTTGAGGGATATATTTTCCCAACGGATTGTGTCACAACCATTGAGGTTTGGAAAACTTTGTCTTCAAGGCAACCTGAAGATCAGGTCAACCAGACTCTGAATGGACTTCCTTCAATGGACATGATGCTTTTTCCCTCGTCCCCGGAGTCACTGTCAGGTTGAAGGAAGTTTCTCATTGCCAATCCATGATAAAAAAGTTATCCACTCTCAGTCCATTCCTTTAAGACAAAAAACCGGAAAAGAAGATACAGGAAATGATAGCTCCTTTCAAAAGGAGTTGCTACTTTGCTGTGTTCCTTGCCGCAGGTATGACAACCCGGTGCTGTTTAATTTTCCAAAAAAGAGGCGTCGGATAGGGCGCGTGTGAGCGAACCCCATCGATTTTTGTTGGGTTTCACTGTGTTCTACCCCACCGACACCATGCCAAACAGAAAATGACACAGCTCTGATGACAACCTCTGAAATGTTAAAAAACTTATGGTTGACTACATAGTATTCTGTGATTTTCTCATGTCTGTGATACGATAACTTGTTATTTCAGCTATTTGTCATACCGGACTTGATCCGGTATCCAGATTCCACCAAACGTCCAATGCCCACTGGATTCCGGGTCTGCCTCCGGAATGACAAAAGAGAAAATCACAGGATACTACTTAAGCATTTGAACGTTTAACAGGAAACAGGAAACCCTAACTATGCGCTGGCTACTGCTTTTTATCGGCTTATTAATGTGCGTCACAGAACCTCTTGCGCAAGTCCCGACAGCAACTCCCATTGCACGGCAGGGAATTCTCGATTTGACAGACTGGAGTTTTGAAAATTCAGCGGTGCTCGCCTTGAATGGTGAATGGGAATTTTACTGGACGCAATTATGGAATTCAGAGGATTTCACCGCTTTGAATCCTGAAAGAACAGGTTTTTTCAATTTTCCTGACATCTGGACAAACTATCAGCATGACGGCGAGGTTTTGTCGGCCTATGGTTATGCAACGTTCAGACTGACGGTGATGTTGCCTCCAAATCCCCCGATCATGGCCATTAAACTGCCTGATCTCGGTACAGCCTATGAATTATGGCTCGGAAAGCGATTTCTGGCCGGCAATGGCACCGTGGGTACTTCTTCCGAAACGTCTATTCCTCAATACAACCCGCAGGTCGTTGAATTTGTCCATCAATCCTCGACCCTGGAACTGATTCTTCAAATCTCAAATTATGATTACAGAGTCGGTGGTCCATGGTTTCCCATCATGTTTGGCAGTTCCAGGCAGATCAATAGCGCACGTGAAAAAGCGGTGGCGATAGATCTGTTCCTGTTCGGAAGCATGTTGATCATGGGACTCTACCATTTCGGTCTGTTCTTCCTGCGCCGCAAGGATCGTTCTCCGCTGTATTTCGGCGTCTATTGTCTGATGATCGCTATCCGGATCATGGTTACAGAAGAACGGTTGTTGCAAAGCACTTTTCCAGAGGTGAACTGGGAACTCTGGATGAAAATAGAGTATCTGAGTTTCTATCTTTCATTTCCGGTGTTTTCAGTTTTTATCTGGAAGCTTTATTCTCAGGAATTTCCGCGGAACATGATCCGTCTATGTCTTGCCTTGGGAATCACGGCCAGTCTGATAGTGCTGTTGACTCCCGCCGGATTTTTCACCTCAACCGTGATCTGGTATCAGTTGTATGTTGCTTTATTCGGCCTGTTTGAACTGATCGTGATTTTCCGGGCAATGCGGAGCAAACGAGAGGGCGCGTTGATTTTTATGGCAGGTGCTTCAGCTTTGTTTCTCGCCATGATCAACGACATTCTGCACGCCAGAAATATTATCACGTCTTTTTACATGATCCATTATGGACTGTTTTTGTTTATTTTTGTGCAGGCCTACATTCTTTCCCAGCGTTTTTCCAATGCGTTTACCACCGCTGAAATTCTTCTTGTGGAAAATAAGGGCCTCGTGGCTGATCTCAAAACCATCAATGAGCATCTGGAAGAAAAAGTGGATGAACGTACTCGCCAACTCAGTCAGAAAACCAATGACATTGTGAGTATGCTGGAAAATCTGCCGGAAGGGATTCTCACCATTACCACGGATTACCGTATCCATCATGAGTACTCCCGGTTTCTGGAACAGATCCTTGAAACAGACCGGATTTCCGGAAACACCATCAAAGCCTTGCTTCTCGAAAACTCGAATCTGGGCGCGGATACCGCCTATAGCCTCGAAAGCGCCTTGATTGCCAGTCTCGATGAGGATCTTTCCAATTTTCAGATCAATCAGCATTTTCTGATCACCAGCATGATCAAATATTTTCCGGAAAACAGGCAGAAGCATTTTGAACTCACCTGGTCGCCTGTATGTGATGATAAGGAAACCATTGTAAAAATACTGTTGAGTATCCGGGATGTGACGCAACTGAAAGTTCTGGAGCAGGAAGCCGGAGAGCAGAAACGCCATCTGGAAATGATCGGCCAGATTCTGGGCGTTTCCAGACAGGAGTTTGAGGAATTTATCCTGACAGCACAGGAATTCCTCCTGCAAAACAAATTACTGCTTCAGTCATTGCCTGAAAATAAAAACGGGGCCATCGAGAAACTGTTCAGAAACATGCACACCGTTAAAGGCCACGCGAGAACCTTGGGACTGCTCCATCTGACCCATGAAGTCCACCATGCGGAACAGGAATATGAAAATCTGAGGAGGTTTCCTGACAGCGACTGGAATCTGGAATTGATGAATCGCCAAATCAGCCGAATTGAACACCTCCTCGCCGAATATGCGCATATCAGCGATCATGAACTTGGACGTTCCGCAAAGGTACACATAGACTCTTCATGGACTCTGTCACGGGAAGAAGTCACGGAATCTCTGGCACTGCTGAATCAACTGGATTTCACACAGTATGAACAAAGCGCGCGCATTATCAGTCGCATCCGTTTCATGCTTTTACGTCTGGGGACCCTTCCGCTGGCGGAGATTCTGGAACGGATTACCCGATCCCTGCCGTTACTCGCGTCCGATCTCGGAAAAAAACCACCCCGAATCATCATTGAGGATCAGGGGATTCTATTCAGGGAACCCTCGTTCAATCTGCTTCAGAATGTGTTCATGCACCTGTTCAGAAACTCGCTGGATCACGGCATTGAAGCTCCTGAAACTCGTGTTCAGCGGCAGAAACCGGAGCAGGGAAGTATCCTGCTGGATGCTCGAAGTTCCGGTGACTGCCTTGAGGTGGTGTATCGCGATGACGGTCAGGGATTATCTCTGGGGAAAATTCGAGAGAAAGCTCTGGCGCAGTCTCTGATCATGTCTGATCATGAAATGGAACCGGAGCAACTTGCTGAACTCATATTTCATTCCGGATTCTCCACCAGCGAGCAGGTTTCAGAAATTTCAGGAAGAGGCGTCGGCATGGACGCTGTCAAACAGTTCCTCCACGATCATGGCGGGGATATCCGTCTCCGCCTGCTTCAACCTTCAGAGCTACCGGAACAGGCAGCCTTTGAGTTTGTCATCACCCTGCCGGGGTCAATGGCAATTCTTCCGCTCAATCATCCAATTTGACCATTTCATTCCGGGAAGTCCTCCAATTTGACCATTTTCAACCAGACCCCTCATTGTTTTTCAGTGTCTGCCGCTTTATTCTCTCTGCCAAACTAATCTTTCTTTATTCAAAAATACTACTTTGAGGGGATAGCAATTTATAGACGAATACCCTATTGAAAGATATTAAAACTAACAGCGGATTGTGAACAATAAACAGGGATCATGAACGGAATTTCATATTTCAAAGCCTCTCCATTGCTGATGACCAAACTCAGGGCGCCATCTGTTTCCGAACAAGCACTGGTCCGTTCCCGATTGATCACAGCGCTCAATGATGGGCTGAACCGCAGACTCACCGTGGTTTCTGCACCGGCCGGATTTGGCAAGACCACCCTGTTGAGCCAGTGGACATCCGCGCTTTCCTGTCCCTCTGTGTGGATTGCTCTGGATGAAGAGGACAACAGCCCGTTGCGGCTTCTGCATTATCTATTGACGGGCATCAAGGCCATTGTGCCTGAAATTGAGAATTCACTTGAAAAGATATCTCATTCCGCGCGTATCCCGCCCATCAAAACAACCATGAGCTGGCTGATGAATGAACTCGAGCGGGTTGCTCAGCCCATCGTGCTTGTTCTTGATGATTATCAGATGATTCAATCCCGGGAAATACATCAGGCGGTTCAATACAGTCTTCAGAATCTGCCAGCGAATGTGCGTCTGGTATTATCGACCAGAAACAGACTGCCGTTCGCGATTGCCAAATTCAGGGCGCGTCAGCAGTTGATTGAACTGGAGGAACAGGATTTGCGGTTCACTCTCGAAGAAATGTCAGAGTTTCTGATCCATAAACTGGAAACAGGGTTGTCCGCCAAAGAACTGGATCTCCTGTATGACCGCACCGAAGGCTGGATCGCCGCAATCCAGATGGCCGTGCTGTCCTCCGCCGGTTCTCATGACTTGTCGTCAGCCATCCGTGAATTTTCAGGAAAGCATAAATATATTGCCGATTATCTGATGGAAGAACTTTTTCGCGATCAATCGTGGGAAGTCAGGGATTTTCTGAGAATGACCTCCATTCTGCGTTCCATGACAGCGGAACTCTGCAATGCTGTCACAGGACGCGAGGACAGCCATGACATTCTCGGATATCTGGAAAAATCCAATCTGTTTCTCATCGGACTGGACTCTCACAGAAAATGGTTCCGTTATCACAACCTGTTCACTCAGTTTCTGCAGAACCATCTCACCGAAGAATCCCCGCTACTCATCCGGCAACTCCATCTGACAGCAAGCCGGTGGTATCTTTCCAGCGGCATGGATGATGAGGCGCTCCATCACCTCATTGTCATTGAAGATTATGAGAAAGCCGCTGATGTTCTGGAAGGCATGGTTGAAAACCTGCTCAGGCAAAGTGAGATTTTCATGGTGCTTGAACGGCTGAGGACTATCCCCGACGAGGTGATTCATTCCAGAATCTGGCTGTGTTTCGCCAGAGGCATCGCGCTGTGTCTCATTGCCCAGCTCAAGCCCGCGCGGGAGTATCTTCTGCTGATAGAATCACTATGGAACAGCATGTCTCCCGCACAGCGGCAGGAAGAGGCCTATTCGTCCATGTCGGGCTATCTGGACGTGATGCGCAGTTACCTGGAACTTTGTCTGGGAAGTCCTGAACAGGGAATCCTGTATGCTGAAAACTCACTGGCCCGGCTCAAGCAGGATGATAGCGTCATGCGGAATATCGCGCTGATCTGCCTTGGACACGCGAATCTGCTGGCGGGCAATACACGCCAGGCTCTCGCCGCGTTGAGCAATGCCCATCAAATGAGTTCCCAGACATCCAACATGTACACCATGATGATTGCCAGCTATTTGCTGATTCATTTCTGGATTCAGGCCGGTTATCTGCGTGAGGCGGTGGCACTGGCCGAGAAACAGCGACTTGACGTGGAAAACAACCATTGGACAGAATTTCCCGCCACCGGATTTCTGTACATCGCTTTCGCTGAACTGGAATATGAACTCAACGCATTGAGTAATGCCGAGCATTATTTCACAAGGGGACTGAAACTGGCAGAAAATGGAAACATCAAGGATCTGACCTTTTATGGAAGCTGGGGAATGGCCCGTCTGCAATACGCGCAGGGAAAAACCGCGGAGGCGTTTCAATGGCTGAACAGGGCCATTGACCTGAAGGAATGGTATCAGGTTCCATTTTATGCTGAACAGATTGATTCCTGCGCCGCACAGTTCCGGATCACCCAGGGACAACTGGAGCAAACAGGTCAATGGTCGGAACGTTATAGGTTCAATTCCATGGGAACGGAATATCTTCATGAAAAAAACCTGCTTGTCAGGGTTCGCTATCACCTTGCTGTGCGCGATCCGGATTCCGCCATGACGCTGATCACCACGCTGGAAACCTCCATCCGCCGGAACCACAGGCAGGGACGGTTGATTGAGCTACTCGCCCTGAAAAGTCTGACTTTGTATCACATGAAAAAAAACACTGAGGCCTTTTCAGTTCTGGATGAAGCCCTGTCCCTGGCGGAATCCCAACGGTATATCCGGACTTTTCTGGATACCATGCCCACGATCAGCAATCTGCTGAGTCAGTTCATGAAACACAGGAAAAATAACCCGCTGATCTATCAGTACGCCTGTCAGTTGCTGAATGCCTGTGATCAGAATCAGCCTGTCTGTGAACCGAAAGGGGTTAACAAACTGCTCAGCCAGCGCGAATATGAAATCCTGCGGCTGATGGCGGATGGCGAGGATAATAAATCCATCGCCGCCCGGCTTTTTGTGGAACTCAGTACCATCAAAACCCACATCAAGCATATTTTCAACAAACTCAACGTCCACAGCCGTACCCAAGCCCTGGCCAAAGCACGGGAGATGGATCTTTTTTAGGCATGGTTCAAACGGGTAACGGTGTCATCTCGACCGAAGGGAGAGATCCTCCTTGGAGTCCGGGATCCCTCACAGGCGTTCGGGATGACACGGATATCTGAATATCCGAAATATTGAACCATACCCTTTTTAAAATATTCCAGAGAGATTGGGGGTTAACCATGAATGAACATTTTCTGATCAGCCAAATGACAACAGGCGATGTCATTACAGCGTTATTGATCCTGATTGGCGCATGCGTGATGGGACTCGCCGCCAAAGGAACCGGACGGATTTTCAAACTCATCACCGGAAGCACCTACGCGCGCGCATGGAAAATTCTGCTGGTGCTGATGCTGTTTTTTCTGGCGGGCTACCTGGGCGTGATCGTTCTGCTGTATTTCGGAATGAGTTCCCTCATTCTTGTTTTAACAGGGGTGGTGTTTCTGTTCGGAGCGGTTTTTGTACAGATGGTGGTTTGCACAGGATTCCTCACCATCAGGGATCTGGTGCGGGCACAGGAATCCATTCGCAAAAAAATGGCCGATCTGCACACGCTGAACATCACCGGTGAGGTGCTGGCTGGAACCCGTGACCAGAAACAGGCCATCAAGACAGCCCTGGAGGTCATGAAATCCCAGATCAATGTTGAACGGGGTTCCGTCTACCTGTTCAACCACCAGACCGGTATTCTGGAAAACTATACGGTATACCCGCCCTTGGTCCGGGGTGTCGCTGAATTCCCGAAATCATTCAGACCGGGTGAGGGGCTTGCGGGAATATCCCTGAAAGAGAAAAAAATCATCTATGTGCCTGACACCTCACAAGCTCATGATTACGTTGGGCGGATTTTCAGAGGAGAGACGCAATCCCTCCTGTGTGTTCCCATGATGGATGATCAGGAAGTGTTCGGCGTGATGAATTTTTCGGGAAAAATTGGAGAGGTTCATTTTGAACCGGAAGACGAGGAATTTGCCATGACCCTGGCCAGACTGACCGTGGTCACCATTAAAAATATCCAGATGGTGTCCGTGATTGAGGAACAAAACCGGAATCTGGAGCAGAAAGTGCTGGAACGCACCGAACAGTTGCGCCACAAGACACGCGACATTCAAAGCATGCTCAACAACATGCGCCAGGGGGTTCTGACCATTATCGAGGGCGGTATCATTCATCCTGAATATTCTTCATGGCTGGAACAGATGTTTGAGCAAAAAAATCTGGGGGGAAATTATTTCGCGGATCTGCTGTTTGACAACTCAAACCTTGGCAGTGATCAGCTCAATCAGATTGAAACCGCGGTTGATGCGATTATGGGTGAAGACGCCTTCATGTTTGAATGCAATCAGCATTTGTTTGTCCATGAATATCAAAGAAAGACCAGCGATGGTTCCAGCCGGATTCTGGAAGTGGACTGGAATCCCATCCTTGATGAAAGCGACAGCATTGAAAAAGTCATGGTCACCATCAGGGATGTGACAGAACTCCGCGGGTTGCAGATGGAGGCGGAACAGCAGAAACAGGAACTGGAAATTATCGGACAGATTCTCGCCATTTCCAAAAATAAATTCGATGAGTTTCTGGAAACGTCCCACCAATTTCTGAAGGAAAACACCGAAATCATACGCGGTACCGCCAGCAGGGATATTGACGTGCTGGCCACCCTGTTCCGCAATATGCACACCATCAAGGGCAACGCGCGTACTTATGGACTGAAATTTCTGACCGATACCATTCATGAGGCGGAACACACCTATGACCAGCTCCGCCGTGAAAAAGAACTCGCCTGGGACCGTGAACGCCTGCTGTCTGAATTATCTCACGCCGAGGAGATTCTGGGACGCTATGAAAACATCTACAGAACCAAACTGACAGGGAACACCGGCGAAGAAGAGACGCATAACCGGAAGATTCTGGAACAGATCGCTGATTTGAGCGGGAAAAATGGTGATGATTCGCAGATTCTGCGGCAAATCAGAGCTGTGCTGGACACACGTGATACCTGCACCATGGAATATCTGCTGGAAGGGATTCTCAAGGCGTTGCCCTCTTTGGCCAAAGAACTGGATAAGCCATCGCCGCTGGTTTCCATACAGGATCACGGTATCCTGATCAGACAGGACAGCGTGACGCTGTTAAAAAGCGTATTCACCCATATTTTCAGAAATTCAATGGATCACGGCCTTGAATCCCCCAACGAACGAAGCCATGCTGGAAAACCCGAAACGGGAACCATCACTCTTGAACTGCTACAGGATTCCACAGGCTGTCTGATCAAATTTCAGGATGACGGCCGCGGCCTCAATCTGAAAACATTGCGTGAAAAAGGCCTTCAGTCCGGTTATTTCCAGCAGGATAAAACTTACAATGACCGTGAAATCGCCGAAATTATTTTTCTCTCCGGAATTTCCACAGCGCAACAAATCAGCGGAATTTCCGGACGCGGTGTCGGGATGGACGCGGTCAGAAAATTTCTGGAAAAACATGGCGGTTCCATCGAAATCGCCTTCACCCGCCCGCATGAAGGCGATTACCGGCAATTCTTGTTTCTGATCCATTTGCCGGCGGACACGGTTGTCAGTGATCCGTCACAAGCCGACGGAAAGCATGGCAATCGGACGCGGGAGGGCTGAACGACAAACAGACACTGACACGTCAAACGAGTATTTTACACCATTCTCAACATTAATCCGGCAATGCGATGCTCTTCAGTCTTGTTCGTTTAGACTATTTCCTCCCTCATGGCTTATTGCTGTTCATCAATGCGTTTGTTTGTATTTTCCTGGCGTCAATCACCATTCAAACAGGAAGAGAAGACAGGAAACATCAAATCTTCACCATTTTTCTGATCATTGAAACGATCCATTATCTGGGAGCGGCTATCAAGGATATGCTCCCTGTTGAGATAGCACTATACCTCGTTCGAGGGTACTCCCCTATTTATCTGTTTACAATTCCCACAGGAATCCATTTTGTTCATGAAGTATTGGGCCTGAAGAAGAGGCGTTGGCTGGTGAAAGGCCTCTATCTGCTGATTGCGCTCTCGATTCCGTTGGTTGTGACCTCACACTACATCACGGAATTAAGAGCGGGTGACTTTGGTTACATGATCCGGAGCGCGTGGCTTCAGAAAACCATGAGTTTGCTGGCACTGGTATGTCTCATTTACGGGGTATTCCTGCTACTTCGCGGAATTTTGAGTGATATCGCTTCACAAAAACAAAGGGAGCTATGGTTTATTCTGACAGGTTTCGCGTTGAACGCCATACTGCAAGTCCTGGGATCGCTATTATCCGTAATGGGCCTGAAGACCTATCTGATCGCGGATTTTTCCTTTATTCCCTTGATGCTCACCAGTTACGGGCTTCTGCGTTACCATGTGACGGGAACTCTCCACAGTTGGGTGACTCATCGAAGAATCACCCAGTTGGTACTCCTGGTGATCTGGATTCCGCTTCTGGTGACTTTCCTTCATTTGATATTATCGCGACAAGGCACCTTCCGTCCTGATTTCGCGACACGTTTTCTCAAGTATTCGTTACCGCCCTTGTTCACGGTGCTGGTCTGTTTCGGGTTGGCATCCTTCTGCGCGACCCGGGGGGACCGGAGCAAAAAAACAATTATCTTCGGCTTGAGCGTCTGGGGGTGGGGCCTGCTTGCGCTGGACATGATTTATGGACAACATTTGATGTCTGCCGGGTTGTCCCTGAAAATCATGCGAATCGTCGATGCTTTTTCTGTCTGGCAACCCGCTTTGGTGATTCATCTGGTATATCTGTTGTTAAACAATCCCCATCGCCGCCTGATTTATCAGTGTTATCTGTTCGCGATTTTCTGGACTCCATTGAGTCAGACGGAGCATTATTTTGCGGGAATGACGGAGTTTTTCTGGGGATGGTATCCTGTCAAACAATGGGCTTATGAGGTGTTTGGCGCGGTCGCCGGAGCTGTCTTGCTTCGTAGCGTCTGGCTTTTGTATCAGTCATGGAAAGCCTGCGCCGCCGGACAGAGGAAAGAACATCTGTTTGTGTTTGCGGGGGTGGCGGTTTCCGGAGGGTTGAATCTGGCGAGTATGCTACCCATGTTTGGTTTCGCGGTGTATCCGTTGGGGAATTTCACCTTTATCCCCATGCTTTTGATGGCTTATGGCATTTTCCATCATGATCTCCTGAAACTCAATCCGGCGGCCAAAAAAATGATTCGGCTGAGAGTGGTGCAAACAATCACCGTTCTGGGATATGCCTCTCTGATTCCAATTATCGTATATGCCACTCACGGATTAACCTGGAGTTACGTGTTAGATAAAACAATCCCCTATGGATTGCCTCCTCTGGCTTCGTTTTTATGTTGCCTGACTCTTTCGATTTTTCTGTTCCGTATAGCCCACAACAATACAGAGTCCCAGCTTTTCAGCCTGATTTGCCTGCTGTATGCCATTCTCAATAGCAGAACTTTTCTTTCCGGCGTGGTCCCTGACGCTCACAAGGCCTTGATGATTGATCGCTGGGCACACTTTTTCTTTGTGATGAACACAGGGGTCAACATGCATCTGCTGTTTCTGGTCACCCATCAGCAAAAACGCTGGTGGATCTCCAAACTCTATTATGGCATCGGGATTGTAATGATTCCTCTGAGCCAAACCTCCTGGTATTTTCAGGGAGAGAATCTGTTTTATTGGGGATTTTTTGCTCAAAAAAATATTCTTTTTGATTTCATGAGTCTGGTTTGGTTCATCGGGGTTGTTTACGCCCTCACCCGGTTGGTTCTGTTTTATCGACAAAATACACGTCCCGTTGAAAAGCAACGCATTTTTTATCTGATGACAGGATGGGTGCTTTCAAGCCTCATGATCTTTGGAAATATACCTGCCCTTCATGGTTATGACATCTACCCCGCAGGCAATTTCATCTTTATTCCCATGTTGGTCATGGCCTATGGCATCCTGATTTACAATCTTACGGATGTGCTTGGTTTTCTAAGGAACCTGTTCTATTGGGTTGCTGTGATCGGCTCTTTAATCCTGCTGATGTTTGTTGTCAATGACGCGATCACTTATTGGGCAATCCCCATTCCCTGGTCACTCTTGCTGGAAGTAGGGTGTGGGGTCACCGGATACGGGGTCTTTAAAATCCTTTGGAAATCCGTACTGGATTTGTTTTTTCCCACAGAACGGATTTCACAGAAGACTTTTAATTTTCTGATTGAGTTGTTGTCACAGGCCACTCGTTATCGGGAACTGTTTCAATTTGTGGCCTATTCCTTTTTCCGCCTCTTTCCCGCGGGAAAAGTCACCCTGGCGGTCGCCTTGAACGCTGATTCCGACCAACTGGAGGGCTGGGCCTATCAGGGACTGAAGAGAGGTTTTTTTGAGAATAGCTATCAACCGGGTGACAACGAGGCTCCCGTTGTGTTGTCCGTGAATCATCCCTTGCTGAAATGGATAGAAAAACAGCCCCTTCTGGTCACTCAGGAAGACGCTTTTCAATGGATGCTGAATCAGGGCGAACCAATTGCCCTCGATGATTTACTGTTTCAGACAGAACTGATTCAACCGATTGTCTATGAAAACAAACTGACAGGGGTGCTCCTTGTGGATGAAAAAATCAATAACTCCGCCTATTCAACCGAGGAGCGGAATTTTATTTATCAGGTCGGCATGGCCCTGGGACCTTATCTGCACAGCATCAGTCTCATGGAAAACCTGGAAGAGCAGGTTCGCCAGCGCACCCGGGAGATTTCTCATATCAATCAGGTCATGAGAGTCGCGAACGCTACCCTGGATATGGAAGAAGTGATCCGCGTGGTGATGCGATCGCTTAGCGGGATTCTGGATTTTAATCAATGTGGTATTTTTTTACTCAATCGGGAAACGCAGAAAATAGAGCTTTCCAACTATTATGGCACAGACGTAACCCCTGCCAGACTTCATGCCATCCAGCGGATTGACCTGCCATACCGTGATTATGTGAGTTATCTGTGTGAGGCGTGTCTGACCCGGGAAAGCTACTATTTTTCACCCATAACGCAAGAAATGCTCCATTCTTTTTTTAAGGCTGATCTTGAGATTTGTAACATCAATCCAATCGCCGCCATCATCATGTTTCCCCTGCTCATTCAGGATAAACCCATTGGAACCCTGGTGTTTGCTCATACCACCGAGCCTTTTTCCTTGCGTGAAGAGGATCTGGACAAGATCCAGCGCTATGTCACCCAAATCGCCTCAGCGGTAAACAACGCTTATTTGTATGAAAGCCTGAAAACAACGCGGCTTCAGTTGGCTGAATCGGAAAGAGTCGCCGCCATGATCCAAACCTTTCAAAAATTTGTGCCTCAGCAGTTTTTGCGGCGTATTGCCGGAAATGGTCTGGAAAACATCTCCCTGGGCAACGCCCAAAGTGATGACGCGACCATTCTCTTTTCCGATATCCGTGAGTTTACCCGTTTTTCAGAAACCATTTCTCCCCAGGAATTGCTGAATTTTCTCAACGCCTATTTTCAAAGAATGAGCGGAGTGCTACATCAGCATGAAGGGTTTATCGATAAATTTATCGGGGACGCGATTATGGCGATCTTCGATTTTCCCGAGGGCCGGAATCATTCCGCGGCAGAACAGGCGGTACGCGCCGCGATCGCGATGATTCAATCTCTCAACGAATACAATCAGTATCGAGCCAGCTCGGGATATCAGGCTATTCAGATTGGAATTGGCATCCATAGCGGTCCTGTGATCTTTGGAACGGTAGGTTCCAAAGACCGTATGGATTCCACGGTGCTGGGCGACACAGTGAATTTGGCCTCCCGACTGGAAGGGTTGACCAAACGTTATGGCGTCTCCATTCTGGTGAGCGACGATACGCTGGCACTGGTGGAAATGAACCGCTTTGCCGGCAGGGAAGTGGATTTTGTTCGGGTCAAGGGGAAAGACCGCCCTGTCACGATTTTTGAAATCTATGAGCAGGAGCCACCGCCTCTCAAACAGTTGAAGCGGCAAGCTGGAATATGGATTTCCCGGGGATTGCGGTACAGGCATCTTCGCCAATGGGAAGAGTCTCAGAAATCCTTTGAAAAAGCCCTGGAGGTGTTCCCCCATGATTCTGTAGCGAAATTTCATTTTCATCAATATGAAGAAGAACGCCTGCATTATGTTTCCAAAATCGCTGAGGATGGTGCTTTCATCCTGGAGACAAAGTAAGGGATTACAAAAAAAATAAAATACCAAAGGATCATGATGACAGTTAACGGTAGCCCGGGGTTACGTCCCCGGGAATGAGCCGGGACGTAACCCGGCTCTACCAATCGTCCCGTGATGGTATCGTTGAGGAGATACCTGAAAATTGGTATGGTATTTATTTTGATGTCCCTAAGAGGGTTTTAGCATTTGCTGAAACATTATTCACAATCCAATATCAGGGCTGTTCATTTCTCCTTATTTTGAACGTCAACCGGATGGTAGGCGGGGATTACATGCCCCGCAAACGCCAAACATCGTATTTTTGACGGGCACGTAGTCCCGTCCTACCAGAGAAGTGAACAGCCCTGGGGGATGTAATTCCGTGCGTTAAATCCCCATGCACCCTTTGAAAAGGGGGATTTCCAGGCGACGAATTCATTAGAGAGTTTCAGCGACAGGCAGTGATATTTCTCCGGTGATGTTCGTAAAAATTATTCACAATTAAATATGGATATATATGAAAAACCATCTTGATTTTATCATTAAAAAGAGCAAGCCAGCCAG
>JADFZZ010000049.1 GCA_015232315.1 SAR324 cluster bacterium
GCTATTTGCCAAAGATAAAACTGCAGAACTAAACCACTCAATAATGGTCCATCTATACCTTGGATAGTGAGCCTTCTGACTCGCACAGTGGAACTCTGTCCTCATTGCCTATATTTTCACAGTAAGGAATTCGTCGCCGGGAAGTCCCCCTTTTCAAAGGGGGCATGGGGGATTTAACGCTCGGAATTACATCCCACTAACCCCCTTGAACCAAGGGGGAATTGAAACACAGTACCCTTCAGAATGCTTAAGTTGATGACATTGTGCACATTTTCGGCCATGTGTCAAAGAATTGATCCTGGAAAATTAAACAACCCGGCATTCCTAAGCAATCCATTGGGATGAAGACAAACATGAATAGTTGTATAATACGAAAATATAGATCAACCTTGTCTGAGGCCACGAAGCCTTCAGGGTTTTCCATGCTGGAACTGCTGGTTTCCATTTCCATCATGTCCCTGATCATGGTGTTGATTTATGGGGCGTTTTTTCAAATTTCCAATTATTCCATCCAGGTCAAAAACACCCTTCAGGGCAAACAGGAATTGCGATTGCTGATGCGCATTGTTCTGGATGATCTCCAGAGTGTGCAGTTCCTCGAACAGTTTACCACCTTCAACAATCCCTCAGAAACAGTGTATCAGACTGGTATCATTTCAAAACGGGATACCAGGAATGACTACGGGGAAAACAGCAGTATCCATTTCCATGCGGCCATTCCAACCCGATTTTTTCCTGAATACCTGCCGAAAGATCCTCAACTCCATGAAGTTGGTTATTTTTTGCAACTGGAACCTGAAACCGGCGCGTGGTCGTTTAAACGACGTGAGGATTTTTATATTGATGACAATTTGACGGAGGGGGGACGAGAGCATGAACTTTCCCGGAAAATCATTGAATTCCAATTGGAGTTTCTTGAAAAAAGACTGGCTCTGGCCGATGGTTCCATCAAGGAGCAATGGGTGAATGAATGGAATTCAAAAGAAGACAGTAAACAATCCTGCCGCCCGCCCTCGATCAAGGAATCGAAAGCCGATCCGTGTTTGCCGGTAGCGCTGAAACTGTCAATGGCACTGAAAGATGAACAGAATCAGGTCTTTCGGGAAACACTGGAAATCAACCTTCTGGAAGCACTGCAACGATGACATCCGCCAAAATTTCTCAACCGGCACCAACTGAAAACTGGCTACATGCCCTTTGGGTGTTTCCGGGGTTGCTGAAATTCAATCTCCAAACTGTTCAGGGGCAGGACGTTCAGATTAAATTTGCCGGATGGCATAATTCATCCCATGGTCCTGATTTTCATGATGCCTGTGTCGGCATTGGTTCGGATGAATATTTCGGCGCAGTGGAAATGCATCTGGTTTCCTCGGATTGGTATGCGCACCAGCATCATCTGAATCCGGCATACAACAATGTGATTCTTCATGTATGTCTGTATAAGGACAAGGCACAGGCCATTCATTGTCAGTCCGGTGCCGAAATTCCTGAGCTGGTGTTGGCCGATCAGATCGCCATTCCAGGCTCAATGGAGCTTGATCCGTCTGTGATTTTGCCACAATACCATGAATTGCCAGGACGTTGTGGCGCGGTGGCCGCCCACCAGTCTTGTCATCAACTACTTTCCGTTATCGGGCATGCCGCGGAACATCGAATGTCGATCAAATCACAGAAGCTTCTGGAACTTTGGGATACGCATGATCCTGAAGAACTGTTGTTTCAGTCCATTTTCCGAGTTTTGGGTTATCCAAACTATGCGGATGCCTTTCAGGAATTGGGAGCGCTCTATCCCCTGAAATTTCTGTTGCCAATGCTGCGTCAGCCTCAGCGATATACCAGAGCGGAAATCCTCGCACGCTGGTTTGGCACATGCGGTCTGCTTGAAAACCTGCCTGACCGTATTGATGATCCGTCTTTGCGCAAGGAACTCAGTCATTGGCGCCAGATCTGGCAGGAACTTCCTGATAAACCGTCCTATCAGGTATCCCTCAAAAATCCGCAACGTCCTCAAAACTCACCAGAACGGAGGTTGCTCGGCATGTATCATCATCTGTATCGGATTGCGTCAGAAGGGTTGTTGAAATCATGGCTGAAATTGATGGAATCCCTGTCGGATGTCCGGCAGGACAAGCATCTTGGGAAAACCACGTTATCAATGACTCAGGGAATGTTCCCCACACCAGACTGGGAAACATGGGCGGCATTTCTATCCATCGGAAGTGGTCGTGTGTCACAGGGGTTGCAATTAGTAGGTCGAGACCGGTGCCTGTTGTTATGGGCCAATGCGATTGTACCCTTTTTTTTCGTATATTCCCGAAAGGCGCATCTTGATGAAATGGAAAAACTGGTCTATCAGCTATTCATCGCTCTTCCTCCCGAAGCGGATAACCAACACACCCGGTTTATGCAAAAGAGATTGGACTGGCAGTCCCTTGCCGCTAAACCCTTAAAAACACTTGGCGTTCAACAGGGATTGATTCAGATCAGAAGTGATTTTTGCCAAAATTTTTATCAAGGTTGCCAGCAATGCGAATTTCCTGATCTGATAAGGCCCCTGATAGATTGAGCACATGAATTTATGATTTGTGTACGAAAATTATTGAATTGTGACCTTTGGGGATCATGGCTATCATGTGCCACATTTTTATGAAGACATCCATGTTTGCTATGGAACGACAAAAGAATAACTGCCCAAAGTTTTTTAACACACTCCCCTTGCCCAGGTCTGTAGAGACGCGCTATAGCACGTCTCTACGAATGCACGGCAGGAAATGTCTTTTGAAAAGTCTGTAGAGACGCGCTATAGCACGTCTCTACGCATGCACGGCAGGAAATGTCTTTTGAAAAGTTATGGAAGTTGTTTTTTGAGTACTCCGATGGAATGAAAACGGCTCAAATCTATTTTTTCAAATGACCCCTGCTGATGACAACATCAGATTTTATCCATTTTCCGAGACTGATCCATGAATAGTTTTCCTCTCATAAACATTGTTCTTCTGGGGGGCTCGAGCCCAATCGGGCGGGAGTTTTTTAAGGTTGTGGCCACACACACTCAGGGAAATATCAGAATAAACGCACTGACCGATGATCCCGGTGAACTTCCTGAATACCCGTTTATCACGGCGGTGTTGGGGGAGTTGCCGCAGGTTCCAGAAAAGCTGTTTCCGGAAAAACCATTTATTTTGATTAATTTTGGCAATGATTCGGACAAGGAATCCAAACGTCGTGTCAAACTGGAGAATGTATCAGGAACCCAGGCTTTGATGGGTGCTCTTCCAGAGCATGTCATGGGTGTTCTTTATGGCAGTTCAATGTCTGTTTATGGTTCAGGCGCACTGGATGATATTCATGAAAGTGTTCCGGTGAATCCACAAACGCCTGTTGCGGAATCGCTGGCCAAAGCGGAAAAAATAGTTCTTGATAAAATGAAAGACATGAAAAAATGCGCTTTTATTTTAAGGCCTCATCTCATTTTGAATGCTGACGATGAATCTTCTTCGTTGAGAGGCATTTTGAAACTGGCTCAGCGTGGACTCAATCTTAATCAGGGAAAGTCCCAGTTTTCTGTGATAAGCGTTGGTGATTACGCACAAATTATTTTCAGACTGATCCTCCAGATTTTCAAGCGTGATGAGATGGATGCACCCGTACAGCGGGCATTGAATGTTGGTTATAGAGAGGCCTTATCATTACAGCGGATGTTGGCCGTCATTTGTGAAATCTATGAATTATCCATTCCAGAAAATAATATCTCACTTCCCGCATGGTCCATCGAAACATTAAAAATGATTCCGATTCCTCAGATTGGTCGTCTGCTCAGCCATGTGGAGAGCCTTGGTTTTTCAAAAAACGGCAATATTTCTACTCTTGAAGCTGAAATTGGCAGTGACTTGCTGGATCAATCCGCTGAAAACATATTGAGGCAAGTGATCGTAGAAATGAAACAAACGATACTGGAAAACGAAGAATTACCTCTGGAAGAAGAGGATAACGATTGAAATTTTCTCAAAGATTAAAAAAGGGGTTGACATCCTTGCCTGGAAAGTATTCAAAAAATGAGAGAGTATCGTTCAATTTTTTCAAACAATGATGTCCTGGGGCTGGATTGAAAAGAGCAATACATTCACCCCTATGGAAAATGGAGCAATATGGCAAAAATATTGATTGTTGATGATTCTGACAAGATTGTAAACGACCTTGATCACTTCTTTAGAGAACAGGGATTTGAAATTCTCACCGCAGGGGATGGGGAACAGGGGTTGGATATTGTCAGAAACAATCCGGATATTGATTTGGTGATTACCGATATGGCCATGCCCAAAATGGATGGACTGACCATGTCAGAAAAAATTCGGAATGAACTGCAGAACAGCAAAGTGCGAATTCTGGCGTTGACAACGACCTCAGACCGTCATGTGAAAGAACGAAGACATGCTGCGGGAATCACTGTCTGGGGCGTGAAACCCTTTCATGGCGAATCGGCAATTGATGTGATTCATCATTTACTCAAAATGCCGGAACACTCTGCGTCCCGTAAAACAAAACAGTGACACCCCAAAACAAGGATAAGTGCCTGCCAGTGTTTCATATCCCAAAGATTCTAAAAATTCCTTGTTATTTCAATATTCACAACTAGAATGCACTTGCATGACTATTCAGGTACCTGGCATACAGTATCTGCATTGTTAGTTTTATTACTAAAGGAGGTTGTATGAATAAATTGTTGGGTTTGAGTGTGGTTGTCATCCTGTTTTTTCTCATGGGAAGTTGCAGTAAAAGCGCTGACCCCCGTCCCCCCAGTGATCAGGATAATTTGAAGGGACCACAAAATGATCTTCAGCAACAGATGTCAGAAGTGGTGACAAAGCAGGAGGCAAAGAAACAACAGGAGCAGGAGATTGAGCGTAAACAGGAGGAAGTGCGAAAACAGCAAATTGTGGAAGCCAAAAAACAACAGGAATTGCGTGTGCAGGCTTTGCCCAAACCAATCATTGACGCGCCTCTGGACGATGTGAATGTTCCTGATTATGCCTTGAAAACTATCTATTTTGACTTTGATAAAAGCGAACCGGCGCCAGAATACATGGATGTTCTGCAAAAAAACTATTCGTGGATCAAAAACCATCCCGATTTTAAAATCCGGATTGAAGGACATGCGGATGAACGGGGAAGCACAGAATACAATCTGGCCCTTGGTGAAAAAAGAGCACAGAGTATTTTCAGTTATTTACAGGACTTCGGGGTGGACCCGGCGCAATTTTATCTGTTGAGTCTGGGCGAAGAACATCCTGCTGATCCGGGGCATTCCTCAAGTGCCTGGGCCAAAAACCGTCGTGTTGAATTTGTTCGTTAATTTTTTTTATTTCTGATCTGATTTTTCCAATAGCTTGTCATTATGTCCCAATTCTCTCATTTGTTTCAGGAAAAAGGCATATTGACAATGGTTCTGGAAGGTTCACTGATGGGGCAACTGGTATTGGTTGCCCTCATGTTCATGTCATCGCTTTCATGGGCCATCATTGTCTTGAAATGGCTTCAGTTCCGCATTGTGATGCGTGAAAATGAACAATTCACCGGGGTTTTTAACGCACGTCAGGGGTTAGAATCCATTTATCAGCAAACCAAAGAATTTAAAATCTCGCCCTTGGCCAATCTGCTCCGCAGTGCCTACTGGGATTGGCTTCAATTACGCCACAAACTTTCTGAAAGCCAGGTCACTACGACATTGCTCCCCCATTTGCTGGATCACAGCTATTCCCGCATAGAACGCATTATTGAGCAAAATATTGTGATTCAACAATCCTGGCTTGATAGACGTTTGAGCACACTAGCTACCATTTCCAGCGCATCTCCATTTGTGGGTCTGTTTGGCACTGTACTCGGGATCATTGATTCGTTTCAGGATATTGGTGTCACTGGTGTGACCAGTCTGGCCGCGGTCGCTCCGGGGATGTCAGAAGCTCTTGTGGCCACCGCCGCAGGATTGCTGGCGGCCATTCCCGCACTGATTGCTTATAATCATTACAAGCAACAGACACGCCTTCAGGCCAATCAACTCCGTAATTTCAGCATGGATCTTCTAAGTCGAATCGAATGGACCATCTATGAGCATGTCTCCGCAACAGGATAATGATTCCATGAGCGATATCAATATTACACCCTTTGTGGATGTTCTGTTGGTATTGCTGATTATTTTCATGGTGACAGCACCAATTGTCAACCATGTCATTCAGGTGGATCTCCCCAAAGACAAATATCAGGAAGACAAGCATAAACTGCTTGATTCCCCCCTTCGTCTGGTCATCGACCAAGCTGGTGTTTTGTATGTTGGCGAGGAAAAGATTGGCAAGGTGGAGCAAACAGATTTTGAGGAAACTCTTACGAAAAAAATCAGACTATGGGCTAATGATCAGCAAAACCCGGTGGTCGATCTGGAGGCCGATCAGAATATCCGCTATGGCCTGGTTGTGCCGGTGATTGCCCGCCTCAAGGAAATGAACGTGGGTCTCAATCTGGTGATTGTGCCCCTGGCGTCTCCCCAATAAGTTCGTGGACTCTCTCAAAGGGTTATGTTACAACATGCGCGGTGACGTGCCTTGAGCCGTCTTAATTTATTCTCCGATTCATGTGGCCTAAGGCTTGGCTATGGCTTCATGAACGGGGTTTGTGAAGAAATTCTCAAGCCTCCCATTGTGGAAAGGAGATCTTATGATTGATCAGTATCATCGTAATATCAACAAACTCCGTATTTCTGTTACGGAAGCCTGCAATCTTGGTTGTGTTTATTGTGTGGAAAGTCCGACAGTTCACCGTGTCAATCCACAGCAGTTATCCTCCCCGCAGATCCTCAAACTGGTTCAATTGCTGGTACATCATGCCGGTATTGAAACAATCCGAATTACAGGTGGCGAACCTCTGCTTTTCAACAATTTGCCTGAATTGGTTGAGGGCATTGCACAGTTACCGGTCAGCAGCATTGGTCTGACTACCAGCGGACAACAACTCGCATCTAAAGCAAAAATTCTGAAACAGCGTGGCTTGAGTCGTGTCAATGTGAGTATTGATTCTGTGGATCCTGATACTTTCAAAAAACTGACACGGACAGGACATCTGGAAAAAACCATTGATGGGATTCATGCGGCATTGGACGCTGGGTTGAAGGTCAAATTGAACACGGTGGTGATGCGTGGAGAAAACGACGTGGAATTGCTGAACCTGCTGGAATTTGCGTTGAATCTGAAGGTGGAAATTCGCTTTCTGGAACTCATGCGGATGGGGCCCTTGTATCAGAACGACTGTTCAAAATTTGTTTCAATGAATGAAATGCTGACAAACATCCGTCAACGTTATTCATTTGTGTCGGATCAGGGAGAGTCCGATGATACCGCGGTTTATTATAAAACACCGATGGGGCGATTTGGTGTGATTGCCAACGAAAGTGCGCCTTTTTGTAGCCGATGCTCTCGCTTGCGTCTTGCGTCTGATGGAACCTTGTTTGGTTGTCTCAGCCATCCCCTGGGGGTGCCTATCCGGCACTTATTGACTGCCGAGACTCCTGAACCGCTGGTGATGGCGGCAGTTCAGGAAGCAATTTCCGTTAAAAGAACAGTCCATTTTACGGGGTCCCGATTGAGGATGTCACAAATCGGCGGATGATGGACTCAGGATGTTTTTTTTTTATCCTGTTCCAGCATACCGGAAGTCTCGGGATTTTGATCAAGTTCAGTTCCTTCCCGTGTTGATTTTTTGAAATTGCTGATCATTTTACCCACACCTTCACCAATCATTGGCAAGCGTTTGGCGCCAAACAAAATGACGACAATGCTCAAAATGACCAATAATTCCCACATTCCCAAGCCAAACATATTTCTCCTTGAATATTATTGATAAGCTAGAGCTTTCTTGTGAAGGCTCCCTCGTGTTTTCAACGTTCTTCGCACGATTGCCATAGCCTATGTTGCCCCCTCATGAGGTTCAAGTCGAATTATGAGACAGGCCATATTGTTCATCCACAGGGGTACTAATCCGCAATGATCCGAAATATCCTGAAAACTCCTATTGTGAATTGGTCATGTTTTTGCAATTTTAAGTGATAGTCATTTTGAAATGATTTTCTTTATTAAATATAGGAACTATGGTCCAGGATCCAATTGATCTAAATGTTTTTTTTCAGCAATCCAGTGCTAAAAAAAGGGATTTCCCCTTGCTGATCCTGAACAGTATGAACCATCAGGTAGTCTATGCTCACACAGGCAGGGGTACCGGTTACGATAAAATTTTCAGCGTTTTTTTATCCTGGAAGGAACATCCCATATGGGGTGGATTGTTGTCGTCTTTGTCTAATTCCGACAACAAAACGGTGCAAAACTGGCTCGAAATTGTTTCTGATGAGACCTTGGTTGAGTTGATGATGCCCGAAGACATTGTGAAAATGGCACCATCTTTTACCATCACCTGGGAGAATGGACAAAATTATGAGATCCGGTTTGAAGCAATCAGAACCGGCAATATGTATCAGTATGTGATGGTTTGGCTGAAACCTCATGGAGAAACCCAGGAACAAAAACTGGCGGCCGAGATTATTGAACTCATGCGTGAACTCCGGCATCTTCCCAGAGAAATCCTGAAAAATTTAAGAGAATATCTCCCTGAAGCACAGGAAAGCCTGAGCCTCAAGCATTATGAAAAATTTTTCAGGGAACTAACCCTGATTGAACACATTGCCCGAAGTGTTCATGCGGCTAAAGGAACATTTTTCTTTCTCGGACTCACAACCATCGGCGATGTCTGCCATAATGTGGAAAGCCAACTGGAGCAACTGCGAGAAAACTGGGTGCCCGATCATGGAATCCAACCCATCAAAGATGTTTTAAATCAACTATTCTTACTGATTACCCTGACAGAGGGGATTATCACCAGAGTCCAGAATGAAACTACCGACAGTGAAAATGTCGTGATATCAGCGGATGCCTATTATGCGTTGCTGGAAAAATCGTCCCAGATCCAGCTTTCAATTCGTCAAAACCAGTTCAGCATCAGCGGAATTTCTGAACAATTGGCACTTCTACACCAGCAACTGATTGGCCTGGACAGTGTTCCACTGAGCAGCTTGTTTGAAAAACTCCATACCTCTACGTCAAAGCTTACCAAAGAACTGAATAAGTCAGCGGATTTTGTGGCTCATTGTGAGCATGATATTTACATTTCTCACAGGTTGATGGAAAGTTTATGGAACGCGTTTTATCAAATACTGAAAAATTCAATTGATCACGGCATTGAATCCGCAGATGCCCGCCAAAAAATTGGTAAACCTGCTTCTGCCAGGATTGTTTTATCCATCACTCTGTTGCCCGAGGCCTTGATTCTGTGTCTGGAAGATGATGGAAAAGGCATCAACCCTGCGGATATTCTAGCGACCGCTCGTCTCAAACAAATGATTTCTGAACAAGAGGCTGATATTCTTGAAGCAGAACAAAATAAACAAAAAATTTTCGATCTGCTGTTTTTACCCAGATTCACCACACAGAAAAAAGTCACCTCTGTTTCAGGGCGTGGCATGGGAACGAATGTCATCAAGGAAGAAGTTGAGAAATATCGGGGAAGTATCGCCGTTGATTCGATTCCCGGGCAATGGACCAAATTTGTGGTCAGGCTCCCCCTCGAAGGGAATATGATTGTGGTTCATGAACCACAGGAATAGTGAACCAATCAATGCCGCTTAGGAACTTAGCGAACATTCGAAAAATAAAATTGAAAACTTTCCATAAAATCTCTATTGCCCGGCACACGTAGAGACGCACTATAGCACGTATCTACAGACCTGAGAATGGAGATTGGTTGGTTTTAAAACTTCTAATACTTATTCTTTTGCTGTTCCTTAATTCAAAAGCCTTTGTCATGTCTGTATTTTCAGCAGTTTATGCGATTGAAGCTGAGTTTCCAGATGATGATTGAGATAAACCGAGAGAGCCAGATTCAATTCTGACAGATTTTGTGCAGTCGCTTTGACTGTTGATTCCATAGGTTTTACTAATGACGTGATGTGTTTCAGGTAGGACAGAGTGCCTGCTGAAATCCATATAGCCTGATCATTTCCTGTGATGCAGGAGGGACAGCGGACTCCTCCCTCGGACGCGTCCAGTTGATGTTTGTCATGAAAAAAAACAGCAGGAAAAATAGTTGACTGTTTCCATAGTTGTTTGTCACATTTAATACACTGCGAAAGATTGGGGGAAATACCCAGCAATTCCAGCAACCGTATTTCAAACAACAGCTTGATGAGAGATTCGTGTCCCTCTGACTGAAGATCAGAGTAAGATTGCCTCAATAAATCATAATAGATACGGGCTTCGGATTCCGGAAATTTACAGGCCAGAACCAGTTCAGACACATAACAGGCATATAAAAATTTATTATAGTTTTGTCGCAGTCCGGGATAGCTTTCGAGGAGATCACAGTTTTTGATCTGTACCAACTCTCTCGCAGGATGTTCCTGGTAAACAAGTCGCACATGAATGAAAGGTTCGCTGGACGATAAATGTCGTGATTTCAGGGATTTCGCACCAAAAATGAGTCCGCTCTTTTTCCCTGATTCACAGTCGAGAAAGGTAATCAGTTTATCTTTTTCCTTAAAGTCCATTTGTTTGAGAATCAGGCAATTTGATGTTTTCACATTTCACTCCGGGAAGGTAGACTAAAATGCAGCATGAAGACAAATATAAATACCGAGGCATTTCTCTGTACAAAATACGAAACCGCAATGAATTGCGCGTCATCAACTTGCTCCCCAAGATTCTGGATGAATTTGACGGTTATGACCCGGATACCCTGGACATCGAAGATATTTATGCGCTGGTTCTCAACAAGGTGCCACCTCGATATGCCCAGATTGGCAGTATTGTTCTGAGAGAAGAATTGTCCGATGGGAAAATTGAGGAAGCCATCAGAGACGCTGTAAGAACTGTCATGGGCAACCCCAAACATTGATTTTACCGGGTTATAATGATTTTGTCTCCAGCCTGAAGGCCATACTTGACATACACGCCATCTGGTCTGACATCATCAATTGTGACCGGTTGTTTCACGATTTCAGTGTTTTTATAAAGCCGGACATAAGGCATCTGCTGATCATACAGCACTGAATTTACCGGAATCCGAACCAACCCTTTGAGATGATAGTTGAGTGAAATTTGTGCTGTCATCCCGCTACGCAATTTCGATTCCGGATTATCCGCGCCGATAAAAACAGGAAATCTTCGGGTTTGGGTGTTGAGTTCCCAGCCAACACGTATGATTTTTCCAGGGAACTCCATCCCTGGAAAAGCAAGAACCCGAAAACTTACGTCCTGACCTTGTTGAATCACAGAAAATTCCTCTTCTGAAATCCCACTCTCAATTTCCACAGCCTGCATATCCATCAAATGCACCAGAACTTTTCCCGCGGCGACGATCTCATCCTGTGTGACATACAGGTGATTGACAAGGGCTGAAAACGGACTTTGGACGGAGGTGTCCAGAATTGCTTTTTCCCGCAGTTGAATTTCATTCTTTGTCAGCACCACACTCTGTTTTGCCGAATCGAGCCGGATTTGAGCTTTTTTCCATTGCAGTTCCAACTGATCCAATCGCGCTTTGCTGATGGTTCCGTTCTCATAAAGTTGTTTTTCGTCACGGTATTGTTTTTCCGCGTCCTTGAATTGCACATCCGCGTCTTTCAAGGTCAATTGATTGATTTCCAGTTGGGATTTTGCGATATCCAGTTGAAGTCGCTGAGTCTGATTTTCCAGAGTCATGAGCAATTGTCCCTGTTTGACCATCTGGTTTTCTACGATAGCTATCTTTTCAATCACTCCTGCTGTTTTGGCCTGAAACTGAATTTCACGAACAGGTTTGATGGTGCCGACCAACTCCAGTGTTTTGGTTTTTGGAACAGATTCTACGACAAAAATTTCAGATTCAATGCTGAATCCAGGAATTGCAAAACCCAAAATAAAACAACAAAGCATCACAGCTTTTGATCCGTAGTTCATAATCAACCTATTGAGGGATATGTATTAAAATCATTATGGTGTGAACTGATATTTCAGCGATTGTCCTGTGATGAGTCCCAGTTTCCGGGCTTGTCCCGCGCCAATTTCCAGAACCATATTGGCCATGCGTGAGGGTTTATAAACAGGAAGGTCTTGAGCGGAAACAGGTGACGGAACATCGGATTCAATGTGAACAATTTTATGGTTATCCAGCCAGATGATATCAATCGGAAACCTCATGTTTTTCATCCAGAATCCGTGTAATTCTTTCTCTTCAAAAATGAACAGCATCCCTTTGCCCTCAGAAAGGCCCTGACGGAAGCCAAGACCGAGGTGTCTTTTTTCTTCAGTGTCCGCAAGTTCAACATCCAACCTAACGCCTGAAGGCGTTGCGATCTGTGCATGGGCGTATTGAATTGAATTCGGGGATTCCGCATAAGACAACTCCGGTGAGTGTGCCAGCGTCAACAGCAGAATAACCAGGCATAACCAATGTTTCATGCGGAGGCTTCTTCCGCCAGACGGGCCTGTTTTTTTAGATGTTTTTTAACCATTTTCTGCTTGAGAAGAGGCAAATGATCAATAAAGAGGATTCCATCCAGATGATCCATTTCATGTTGTAAACATACAGCTTTCAACTCGTCTGCGTCCATGGTCTGTGGCTTCCCCTCAAGATCCTGATAGGCCACCTTGATTTGACGGAATCGTTGCACTTCAGCACGATACTCCACCACACTCAGGCAACCTTCTTCATAGGTAATGTCTCCTGATTTTTCCTCGATCACAGGATTGATCAGCACATAGGGTTCCCGGGTGCTGGTGTCTTCGTTCCCGCTGTTGATGTCAATCACAATAATCCGTTGCAGGATTCCCACCTGATTTGCCGCAAGCCCTATGCCCTCGGATTCATACATGGTTTCCAGCATGGATTCCGCAAGTTCCCTGAGGGATGTATCAAAGGTGGTGACGGGTTCTGCCACCTGTTTTAACACTTTGTCCGGAAATGTATAAATTTTCATGACTGCCATAATGGTTCCTTACGATAAATTTGAAATGCTGGATGGGATAATTTTAAACCGGAATCATTGTAACTTACATTTTTTTAAAAAATCAACAAAGAATTCCTCCCATGATTTATCCGCGAAGACAGCCATTTCCATAATCCACAGTTTGTCATGCAATGTCTGATACGCCCTCAATTTGACAGCGTCCTTTTCTGTTGTGATCCAATAGTCAGGATGAATCCTGTGATAGTCAGCCTGCAATCGGGCGAGGTCCTCGAACGTATAATGATGGTGGTCAGGAAAAATGTCATGCTGGACCACTTTGCAGTTCCACAATTCCAAACTTCTGGAAACGCCCTGTGGTTGGGCAACCCCGCTCAGAACCATGATTTTTTTCCCGTTCAGTTTGTCCATGGAAAGGGTCTCTCCACTCAATTTGTGGAGGTTTTTTATGCGATATTCAAATTTGAACACAGGGCAGGTGATCCCATGTTTTTTGGTCAATACATGTAAAAGTCTGTCAGCGAATCCCAGATTGCTTTTAGTCACAATGATCGCGTCCGCACGTTTCCAGTGATCCACAGGTTCTCTCAGGGGCCCCATGGGAATCACCCATTCATTATCCAGTCCACGTTCAGCGTCAATCAACAATAAATTGAGGGTTCGTTTCAAGCGCAGGTGTTGATAGCCATCATCCAGAATCAGCAAATCAGGATGATCCCGATTCACCGCGATTTGTGAGAGTTCAACCCGGTTTTTTCCGGCATAAACCGCAACTTCAGGATGGCGTGTTGCCAGCAGAAACGGTTCGTCTCCAATCATTCCCGGACTGGAGGGCAAACCTTCATCCCAGCGGAGTCTCTCATATTCTGAAGTGGATTCCCGTTTGTACCCTCGACTCAACACAACAGGTTTGATTTTTGAGTGGGTCAGAGTTTCCAGCAAATAATCAACAACCGGCGTTTTTCCGGCGCCTCCCACACTGAGATTACCCACCGAGATCACCGGAACTTCAGGTTGCCAGGAGGTCAACAGGTTCTTTTGATATAAAAAAACTCTAAGTCGTACCAGCGCTTCATACAGAAGGGCCAGAGGCAGAAGCAGAAACCGCCATTTTGAGGAAAAAGGCATAATAATCAGGAAATCAAGCGGTATGATATTTCATTTTCAGGAGGAAGACCTGTTCAAAAGCACAGTCTTATTTTTTCTGTGGTTTGGACGGTATCGTTTTGTTACCGGAACCCGCTTTAGTGGTTGGTTTGAGTCGTGTTTTCTTTTTCACTGTTGGTTTGGTGGCCGTCGCGGACTTGACAGCAGCCTCTTTCACGGGACGCAGGGATGCCTCAGACGTGATGTCGCTTACCAGAAAATTTTCCTGGGACTTGTTTGCCGGAAGTCGTTGCAGAACCGGCGCATCAACAGGCACTGATATTCCACGTTTTTTACGTTCTTCCAGAGCCAGCATGGTGACCTTGTAAATATCTTCATCGGAATAAACCCCGTTCACACCTGATATGGCGGCCAGTTTCATTCCATGTTTGAGCCCCAGGCGATAAATCTCGCGGACTTTTTCCCATTCAATTTCACGGCCAATGGTGAACACTTCATACCGTTCTTCCAGTGCCAGAACAATGGTTTCCGCCAGACAGGCATAGGCCACTCCGGGAGGAAGACCAATATCACGCATCTGGACATTGCCCGGCAACAGAATTTCACCGGATTCAATCACCAGCACATCAGGTCTTTTGGCAACTTCACTGGGTGGTAGATCCAGCGGTCGCGCGACATCCGTAATGACACATCCGGGTTTCACTTTCATGATATCCAGAACTTTTTTCCCGGCTCCTGACGTGGTGGTCACAATGATATCCATATCGGCCAGATATTCATCACCTTTGGTCGAAATGATAACCCGGGCTCCCGGTGTTTCCTGTTCAATAGATTTTTTAAGTTCAAGCAGTTTGTCGGGCCTGGGGGCTACAATATAAATTTCTTCTGCCGCTTTGGCCAACAAACGGGCCGACACCGCCCCGATGGATCCTGTCGCACCGACAACCATGGCTTTGATGGGAAGTTTTTTATCAGGCTCCACTTTAATCAGTCCCATTCTTCTCACCGCGTCACTGGCGGCCCAGAGCGCACCGGACGCACTGTAGCTGTTGCCTGAGGTGATGGGAATATTCGCCCGCTTGGAAACGGTAACACCGGCATCGCCCACAACCTTGGTGAAGGCGCCAAGTCCCATGATGGACGCACCCAATCTTTCAGCCATTTTTGCGGCCGCCAGCAATCGGCGATAGGTGAATTCCGGACTTCTGGCCAGCATTTCTTTCGGGGTTCCACCGACTGTGATCAGCCATCCTTCAGCTTCCACACCATGTGGCGAGGTGACACCTTTGATGGTGGAATAGATAAAGGGAGGCGAATAGGCCATGGCAGATTCCACGGCATCCATGAATTTGGAAGGGGCAACCTTGGCCAGCATCCCGACAGGCTTCACTTTTTTGAAATATTCCTGAGACAGCGGATGAATGACAAACGCGAAACGATTGATCTTTTTTTCTGAACCCGAGGGATAGATACGACGTGGTTCCATGCCGTAATCCCGGATGATATCCAGGTAGTTTTCATTGGTGACTTCTCCCGGTTTTTTCCCGTAAGCCACATGGATCATGGCGTCCAGGACATTCATTCCCACAACACGTTCAAAAATCTGCGGGGAAACATCAATTGCCAGATTGACTCCTTTGGATTTCAACAGTTCGATTCTGGCGCGTGACAGTGTGGAGGTGATCACCGTTTTTCCACCAAGTTCTTCCAGCGAATATTTTTCAAGATAATGAAATGGTCCGACAATCACAGTCGCGTTTTGCACGGCTTTTTTCAAAATGAAATGGTTCCATTGTTTGAGCACCGCGATTGAGGGCGCAAGCACCTTGCTGGGAGCCCACTTGAGAATTTCGTGACTGCCGCTGGCATATAATTCCAGTCCGCTCAAAGATGTCAGGATTTTGGGAATACCGAGTTGAAGCAAAGGATCAGCAAAGGAGATGTTGGGCGTGAATTCTGAAATAACCGTGGCCATTTCATAATTGGTCATGCCTGAAAGAAACAGCACCTTGGCGTTGTTAAAAAATTTCCCAAGTTCAATCTGGGTATGGCGTACAGCCCATTTCTGCAGAATACTGCGCAGGGTGGCTCCGGTGGTGACCGGAATTCTTGTAACCAGATTTTCCAGGCGTTCCGTACTTTTCTGGATATACCGTCGGGTGCCGATGAGATAATGCTCACGGACCATGCCCAGTCCAATGGCATCGGCCTTGTTTTCCCACTCTCTCAACAAATGCGCGGCTTCGGCTTCATTATGATCAGTGCCGAAACGGCGAACGTGGAATTGCTGACCCAGAAATTCGGTTTCAAATTCATAGTTGCTACTGCGTGACCCCAAACTGATGCTGACGATTTCTTTCATAGTGCCTTTAAACCTGAAGTACGAGACCTTCATAACCCCACATGATCTCTACCGGGGAGATATCAGGGTTTTCATGTTTATACGTTCTGAGTTGCCGGTCATAATATTGTCGGGTGATTTGTTCCTGTTGATACAGATGCTCATCATCTGATTGTGGATCATGATGCACGATGACCAGTTTTTTGATTGCTTCCCGCAAACACAGGTCCACGCCAACATGCGCGGTACAATGTCCCCAGTCGATTTTTCTCAGCACCTCGGACATGGTGTATTGCCCATCAAACAGTATCATGTCCAGATTCTGATAATATTCCAGATCTTTGCCCAGATCCTGGCGGCTCATGCGTTTGAATTCAGCGTCAAAGCAGATGACAACGCGTTTGTCGCCTTCCTGGATATGGTATCCGAAGGCTTCATTGGGATGATCCAGTTGAAACGGGGTGATTTCCAGACCACATAGCTGGAGCGGTTTATATTTTTCTACATGGTGAAAATGATGGGTTGACGGCAAAAATTCATAGGGAACCGGAAAGTAGGGGGCCTTGAATAAATCTCTGATACCATTCTGGAAGGAATTGTGGGGCGAATAAAAATTTAGAATCCTGCCTTCCATATAGATCGGAATAAAGAATGGCAGGCCACAGGTATGATCCCAGTGGTAGTGTGTCTGGAAGATATGAAATTCCTTTTCGGTTTTATGATATTTCACACCATAATTTCGAATGCCTGATCCGGAATCAAATAAAACAGAACCTGATTCGGTGCGCACCTCGATACACATGGTTGACGATCCATACGTCCCTTTCTGATGCAGTGGCAGATCATTCATGAAGGTTTTGATGTCTTCCTTTTTTGAATACCCACGCTCCAGAAACAGTTCCAGAGCCTGTTCAATTTTACCTTCCATCTCGTTTGCGCTGATCCCTGACGGCAGGGAACCTCTGACACCATACAAGGTTATTCGCATATCAACTCTTCTGTTTTTTCAAAATGTCTTCTAAACTCCAGGTATCCACACTGCAACTGTCACCACAATGCGGACACGCAATATCAGCCGGATTTTCTGAAAGCGGGATGGTCATATTGATTCTGATTTCAAACTCTTCTTCACAATGGTCACACCAGACAGGGACATAACAGGATTCAATGAAACAGCCATAACCCAACTCCTCAATCTGGGACAGAACTTCGGTGAAAATCATGGAACACTCGGACAATACCACCTTGGTTTCCCACTGTAGATCTCGCAAAAGATTGAACCATTCACGGATCCCCATCGAATTGATACGTTTGATCTCTTTCAGATGGATACGCAACGGCAAATGGCGCCTTTCCTGAATTTCGGACAGCAATTCCTTATAGGTGAATTCCTCGTTGATGATTCCCTTCAGGTGAATAACCGTGTTGTCAGGATTCTTTTCAACACTCCACTGGAGTAAGTCGTTTCTGATTACATTCATAAGTGTCACTTGGCGGATGGTCCCGGTAAAAAAAGTCCTTTTCAGTTATTTAGACAATTTGGAAGGGTGAATACAAGTAAAGATTTTGTTTTTTTCATATTCAAGATTCATACTATTTGCGTGAAAACGATTTATATTTTATTTTTTTCCTGTTTTTTCGAAATCAGGCAGAGTCGTTCGTTCCGTATCAGATACAAGCGTGGGTGTCACAAACACCAGAATATGATCAAAACGGTTGCTGGTGTTGCTGCTCTGAAACATCCAGCCGATCAATGGAATTTCACGTAAAAACGGAATTCCTGACTCTGAGTATCCTTCCCGATCGCGTATCAGGCCACCCAGCAGAAACGGGTTCCCATTCCTCACAATCACATTGCCCTGAGCACGCTGGCTGTTGATCTGTGGAATTCCGTCTGTAGTGGCTTCATTGACTGGACTGCTGGTTTCAGCAAAAACATTCATTCCAATGAAGTCCTCCGGTTTTCCAGCCTGGACATCCGTGATCAGGCGTGGGGTAACTCTGAGCGTGACACCGGTTTTGATTTCTTTCAACTCACTGCGGGTTTCATGCACAATTTTGATATTGAGGATAAACCCGCTATGCATCTCTGCTTCCGTATTGTTCATGGTCGTCACCACCGGACGTGACAGAACCCGTCCTTTGCCCTCGGTTTCAAGCAACCGCAACAGGGTATCGACCCGAAACGCCTGTGTGGTTTGTATGGGGCCTGCCACAAAACCGGCGGTGAATGGGCCATCGGCATTGATGTTGGGTTGTGTACTGCCTGCGGGAACACCCTGTCCGCTGAATTGAAGTCCAATGTCCCGGGCATAGCTTTCAGTGGTCTCGAAAATATGCGCCTCAATTTTGATTTGCGGACTCGGCACATCCCAAATCTGGATCAATTGTCTGGCCATCTGGATTTGTTCCGGTTCCGCCTGAAGGATCAACGCGTTGGTGACCAGATCGGGTACAACCTGTGCGGCAGGCATGTTTTTGCCTTCAAAATAATGTTTCAACAAGGATTCCAGAGTTTTTTCCGTACCGGGAATCTGCATGTGCTGGCCATCACTGGCTACAGATTTATCGCCCACTCTGAGATAACGCAGCGGAACACGCTCAAACACCTGGTTTCCTGAAAGGTTCATGGTTTGATAGGTTTGATCCAGTTCACCCAACAGTTGCTTGACGGTTTGAACCGCGTTTTTTTCTCCATACAAAGTCACCAGCAACGGGCCTTTTTCTCTTTTTTGCTGAAGATCCTTGTTCCATGAAATGGAGACCTGATTGTACAACACAGGATTATGGGTGAAGAGTGGTTTCAGATGATGTTGAATGCGATCTTCGGGCAACGCACGCAAGAGAATGGTTTCAGAATGTGAAAATTCGGCACCTGCCTGTTTTGCGACCGGGACTGAACCTGGCTGATCAAATTCCTTAATCCATTGCGCGACTTGTGTGACACGCTCTTCCAGTCCTTTGAGCAAAACCATTCTGTCAGTGGGATAAACCACTTCCATCAAGTCCCCGATATGGAATTGAGATTGGGTTTTCTCAAAAAAATCCTGCACCTGAAGGGTGTTGACATGCTCCAGATTCAACGACTTCACGACAATTCGAGCTTGATCCACCAGTTGTACCATGTGCCGATCCGCATGATACTCAACAAACCATTCAAATTGTTTTGCCAGGGAAAACAAGGCTTCTTCCACCGATGGAAAACTGAGGTTGTTTCTGATTTTCCGGGTTGCGGCTTTCTCACGTTCATAACGTATTTCAATCTCTCCCCGTTTTTCCAGTTCATCCAACACGACATCCATCCCGGTTTCCTGACTGGCAATCCATTTCTGATAAGGCTGATAGCGCCAGAGCTGAGACCTTGGCAACACAAAACTGCCGTTGGCTGTGACGATAAAGTGCAGATCATGGACATGAAGCAGAAATTCAAAACCAGACTGCGGATCCACTGCCGACATGTTCTGGATTCTATTTTTGCCAATCACCGCGGGATGAATTTGTACGGAGGCAGGATTGGTAGCCCAGGATTCCAGATAGGCCTTGATCACTTCAGGCAAGGAGGATTCAGGAACATCAGGATATTGAAATTGAATAGGCTCATTGGACTTCCATCTCAAAGCTGTTGTTTCCTGACGAGGCTGTGCCAGGATAATGCCCGATGTGAACAAGCCTATTATAATTCCCAGCCACAGTCGTTTCATGCGGAATCCAGTCCAATTAGTGGTTTAAATTCGGCAGAGTCCTCATCTGAAATTCATGCCGGATTCAATCATCTTGATCATCTCTTGAAAAAAGCCTTACAAAATGGATTCTGATCTGTCAACTGTTCATCAGCATTAAATATTGAGGCAAAGTAAAAATTGATAAAAATGAGTTGTAAAAAATGGAACGGTTACGAACGGGACATTCGTAACCAGAAAGTTTTCCCTGTTATTTAAGGATTCACTTGAAACATTGGCTATTTTTCAGTGGCATCATTGCTGGAATCATGTTGATCACTGGATGTGGTACTTCCACAACCGGAGAAGGGCCACCTGTTTCCGGAATGAAAAGGGAATCGTCTGCCGTTGAAACCATACCACCGGAAAAGCCTGTTCCTTCTTCACCATCATCCCGGATAGAACCAGCTCCGACAACACAACCAGCAGAAAAAGCAACGCCTGCGCCCAGACAGTCGGCTTCAGGGGTGGCCATGGCGGTGACACAACTTCTGGAGCGGGCACGAGCACAGTTGGCACATGGCGAACTGGATCCGGCATCGGCGACAGTTGAACGCGCCGTGAGGCTGGATCCACACCATGCGGAGGGGTGGGCCCTGCTGGCCGTGATTCGGGCCAGACAGGAAAAATATGAGGAAGCACTCGCCTTTGCGCAAAAATCCAATATTTTCGCGGGAGATAATGAAGCCTTACGTAAACAGAATGATGAATTGATGGCGCACATTCGTTCTGAGAAAGCCGGGGCGTCTCATTAGGAACGGCAAAAGAAATCTTTCAAAAAACAATTCCTTGAACAGTCCATTTGTGATACAACCATTAAAATTCTCAGTTGAGAATAGCCGGGCGTAGCAACTCATGATGTGTCCTTGCGCTGAACTGTATCAAGTCTCTGAATTGACATTTTTCCCCCAAGGTGAGGTTCAAGGCTGTTAAGTTAAGCACTGTGAAGGCACTTGCAGCAATTCCCCCTTGGTTTAAGGGGGTTCGGGTAATGATATTCTGAGCGCTAAATCCCCCATGCCCCCTTTGAAAAGGGGGATTTTCTCGCAGGTAATTTCTTACTGTGAAAATATAGGCAATGAGGACAGAGTTCCACTGTGCGAGTCAGAAGGCTCACTATCCAAGGTATAGATGGACCATTATTGAGTGGTTTAGTTCTGCAGTTTTATCTTTGGCAAATAGCC
>JADFZZ010000050.1:0-3582 GCA_015232315.1 SAR324 cluster bacterium
AAAATGTTCCTCTGAATTGGTCAATTTAGAACCAGTTGATGAGCTCTCTTTGGAAAAAGCCGCCTAGCGCATAAACCGTGCCAGTGCTTTAAATTGTCAAAGAAATTTTTTTAGAAAACCCGAGAATATTCAGATCATAATTCAGGCCACTGACACGATTCGTACTCTGCTGGACCAGCTCAAAACACTTCTAAGGGGGGAAAAGCCCCAACCGGTGAATGTCATCAGAATTTTCAGCCGTCTTAGAGATGTTCTTGCTGAGGAACCGAAACAGGCCTTCCAATCCGGTTCCTCAGCCGGCAAGCCACCCTCATCAACAGCCAAAGCGCCCAAACGTATCGGTGACATGCTGATAGAATCCGGTGCCGTCACACCGGAACAGATTGAATCAGCGTTGGAAGAACAGCAACGTCCGTTGGGACAGATTCTGGTGGAGCAGGGCGCTGTTTCGAAACAGCTTGTAGAACAGACGCTCCAACAGATGGGAAGCCCCGCCGCCACACCGTCTGCAATGCTGGACATGGTCAAGGTCCCTTCAATCAGTATGGATGAATTGTCAGAATTGATTGGTGAAATGGTGGTGGAACTTTCTTTGATGTCACAACAAACCGGGACAGTTGAACAGAGGGAACGTGAAATCGCAGAACGGTTGAACCAGATGAATCATATCACCGAACAAATGCGTGATCGGGTGCTGGGGATGCGGATGTTTCCTGTCAGTCATGTGTTTTCCAAATTGTCACGCCAGGTCAGAGATCTCAGTTTGAAATGTGGAAAAGTCGTGAATCTGGTGCGTGAAGGCGAAGACACACTGGTCGATAAAACCGTGATAGATGGCATCTATTCGCCGCTCATGCACCTGGTTCGTAATGCGATTGATCATGGCCTGGAATCCTCACAAATCAGAACAACAGCCGGTAAAAATCCACAGGGCACTCTGTTCTTGATTGCCCGCCATCTGGGCGATTCGGTGATGATCGAAATCAGAGATGACGGCAACGGGTTGAATCGGCAGAAAATTCTCAAAAAAGCCCTTGAAAATGGTTTGGTCAAGGACGGCGTAGACTTGTCCGACGCTCAGATTGACCAGTTGATTTTTCATCCCGGTTTTTCAACAGCGGACGCTGTTACGGATGTTTCAGGACGAGGGGTTGGAATGGATGTGGTGCGCCAGGACATCGGCAAACTCCGTGGCAAAATTTCTATCCAGAGTGTGACAGGGAAAGGAACTTCGTTTCAGATCAAACTGCCCTTGAGCACCTCCATCATCGAAGGGTTGGTCACCAGGGTCGGTGACTATCAGTTTGTGTTTCCCCTGCTTGAAATTTTGTGCACCGTTACCCCCGAAAACAGCTCATTGCAGGAAATTCACGGACAGGCCGCCCAATGTTTTGTGCTCGATCACGAAATCATCCCGATTTTACGCCTGTATGAGTTTTATGAAATTCCGACCGAAATTCTGGATCCGGCCAAAGGAATCATGGTGGTCATCAGGCAGGAATACCGTAAAATCGGCGTGCTGGTGGATGAAGTCCTGCACCGTCAGCAAATTGTGATCAAATCTCTGGGCGAACGCTTTCAACATCTGCCTGCCATAACAGGCGGCACCATTCTGGGAGATGGCCATATCGGTCTGATCATATCCCCCGAACAATTGATTGAACATTCTGACAAGGAGAAACACCATGAGTCATGAAAATGAACTGTTTGAAAAATCAGGGGGCAAACTTTTGACATTCCAACTGGGAAATCAGGAATATGGAATTCAAATTCTGCAAGCCCGTGAGGTTGTGGGGTTGATGCGCATTGACCCTGTGCCTCAGACCCCATCGTTCATGAAAGGGGTGATCAATCTTCGCGGAAAGATCATTCCGGTCATCGATCTACGTTCCAAGTTCGGGATGCCGCAGATTGAACCCGGTAAGGAAAACTGCATTGTCGTGGTGGACATGCAGGGGAAACTGACCGGTGTCATCGTCGATCTGCTGGTGGGTGTGCTCACCGTGGAACCTGATGATTTTGAACACACACCGGAACTTGGCTCCAATATCCATGCGGAATTCATTACCGGCATGGTTAAACTTGAATCAAGAATTGTGATTGTCCTCAACATGGAAACGATTCTGTCCAACGAAGACCTGCGTCAGATTCATAAATAATAACCATTCTTTTCTAAACAAGGAGTAACTATGGCTAATTTAACCATTGGTAAAAAACTATCCCTTGGCTTCAGTCTTCTGGTCCTAATGATGCTACTGCTTGGGGGTGTTTCATCCTGGATGCTGTATAACATCAATAACGACTATGAACTGGATGTTATGAATGAGGTCGCGGTTGAAAAAACTGCGATCCATATTCACAAGGATATGCTGGAACTGCGTAGCAAAATTTTTAATTTCAGGTTGTCGAAGGACATGCGGATCATCGAGTTGTTTAAACAGGAACTGCAGCTTCTGAAGAATTCCGTGGATCAAATGTCAAAAATTTCCACTATCTCTCAGAGCATAAAGAATTTGAAAATTATTGACAACAGTGTGGATCATTGGCAAACGCTGATACTGGCTGAAGTAGCTCTTGAGCAAAAAATCGGACTGACTGAAAAAGATGGCTTGCTGGGTATTTTAAGAGACCACAGTCAAAAAGTTGAGGATCGTTTAGCTGAGACGAAAAACAGTTCAGACATGATGATTGATTATCTTGAACTGCGAAGATCTGAAAGAAACTTTAAGGAACGGGAAAACCCTGTGGATGCGCAAAAATATCATGAGCGTCTGGCACAACTGGAACAAAAGATCAGCACCCATCCTGTTCTGAAAAACCAGATCACTGAACTGGCTACGCTGAAGACCGCGTTTAACCAGTTTGTCACAGCGAATGAAGAACGAAACCAGTTCAGGGAGCAAGCCTTCAAAGTGCTCGATGAGACCATGAAACTGGTGGAGGAAACCCTGAAACTGGAAGAAGATTCAACCAGAGAACTCGTGGCGGTTATATCAGATTCCGCGCATCGGACCATGTCCATGCTTTTGATTGGTAGCGTGTTGAGCGTCTTTTTCGGCATTACTTTAGCGGTTGTTTTTGTCCGGATGGTCAATGGTTTGTTGAAAAAAATGGTACAGGATCTTTCCACCTCTGCCAATAATCTGGCATCGGCGTCAGAAGAAATCGCGTCGAGTTCCCAGATGCTGTCCTCCGGGGCCAGTCAGCAGGCGGCCAGTTTGGAGGAAACCTCCAGTTCCATGGAAGAAATTTCGATCCAGACCAAGGAAAATGTGGCAAACGCTTCATCCACCACGGAACTGATGAGGCAGGTTGTGGAGATGGTGAAAGCCACTGCGGACAACTCACACAGTGCGGCGGAGTTATCAGCGTCTGCCAAAAACGCCGCGGAAAATGGCGTGCAGTCCATGGGCGCCATCGCCGGAGCAATGCGGGAGATTCGGGAAGGCAGTGAAAAAATCACTGACATCATTGAGGTGATCAATGAAATCACGCATCAGACCAAAATGCTGGCCACCAATGCCGCCATTGAAGCCGCCCGTGCCGGTGACCAAGGGAAAGGTTTTGCGGTAGTGGCTGACG
>JADFZZ010000050.1:3681-21090 GCA_015232315.1 SAR324 cluster bacterium
CAATCCAACGCCGCCAATGCCGAGGAAACCGCCAGTGCCTCTGAAGAACTTTCCTCTCAGGCCATGGGACTCCGGGATCTGGTGGAGGAACTTTCCCGACATGTTGGCACAATGGATCAAGCATCGGCTTCGTCAACCCAGACCACACAGTCCAAAATCCATAGGAGATCAACAGCCATGGCATCCCTTCCAGCAAACGCAGGAAATACGGGAACCAACACCCGCAAGATCAGCGCCCAGAAATCGATTGCGATGCGGGATGATTTCAAGGAATTTTAGGGGGGCAGTGGCCCAATTCTGTATGCTTGAATTGATAATAATTACCCGACCAAAAAGCGTTAAACATTTTTTCTGGTTCCCTACCTCTGGTGCAAGGCTATTAAGTTAATAAATTACCTGCGAGAAAATCCCCCTTTTCAAAGGGGGCATGGGGGATTTAACGCTCTGAATAACATCCCTACCCCCCCTTAAACCAAGGGGGAATTGGTGCCGGGACCTTCAGCGTGCCTTAATTAACAGCCTTGGATGTGACGTCAGGAACCAGATTAATGTTAAAAAACTTTTGATCGGGTACTTATGGGCAGGGACCAAGGTAAAAACATTGTTTTGACACATAAAATATGGAGATTCAGGAAAGGTACAACATATGAAACCAAACAAGATCACCATAGGACAGAAAATTATCGGTAGTTTCTCGCTGGTTATGATTCTGTTGATAATCATGATAATCCTGAGTGAAACAGGACTCCATGAAGCACAAATTCTCGATGAAGAGGTGGACCATCTCACTAACATGGAACGATCCCTGACTTCAAAAATCGTGGACCACCACGTCTGGGTTGAAGCCGTATTCAAATTTATCATAGATGAACAACAGCGCACTCTCGATGTTCAGGAAGATCCCACCAGGTGTAAACTGGGGCAATGGTATTACGGACCTGAGCGACAGCTACTGGAAGAGCAATTTCCGGAAATGAAACCCTTGTTGAATAGCCTGGACAGACCCCATCAGGAATTGCACAAACACGCGACGACCATCAAACATCTGGTGGATAAACAACACCCCCTGACGGTTCAGAAAGGTGCGGATGTATTGAGTCATGATATTTTACCTGTCCTCACCGAGGTGCAATCCATCCTGAAAGAGCTACGTGATCAGGTTCATACGAATCTGGAACACACCATAGAACGCATGAATCAAGCACAATCCGGAACACTCTGGCTAACCCGCGTTACAGGAATAGCCGGTTTGATTTCAGGAATTATCGGTGGTTTGCTGTTATTCAGGAATATCAACGGTTTGCTGTTACGCTTAGTGGGCGACCTTTCTCATACAGTTGATGTTCTGGCGGCTTCTTCAGAAGAAATCGCGTCCAGTTCCCAGATGCTGTCATCCGGAGCCAGTCAGCAGGCGGCCAGTCTTGAGGAAACCTCCAGTTCCATGGAAGAAATTTCGATTCAGTCCAAGGAAAATGTGGCCAACGCTTCCTCCACCACGGAATTGATGAGGCAGGTTGTAGACATGGTTAAACAAACAGCGACGAATGCAGAAACCACAGCCATTGTGTCCAATTCCGCTAAATTGTCTGCGGAAAATGGAGTGCAGTCGATGGGTGAAATTGCCCGGGCAATGCGGGAGATTCGGGAAGGCAGTGAGAAAATCACTGACATCATTGAGGTGATCAATGAAATCACGCATCAGACCAAAATGCTGGCCACCAATGCCGCCATTGAAGCCGCCCGTGCCGGTGACCAAGGGAAAGGTTTTGCGGTAGTGGCTGACGAAGTTTCCAAACTGGCGGAAAATTCCAAAAAAGCCGCCAAAGAAATCGCGGGACTGATCCGTGAAAGTGTGCGCAAAGCCGAAGCCGGCAACGAACTGGCCCAAAAAGGTGAAGTGGCATTGCAGGAAATCCTGAAGCAATCCCGGCAGGTCTCCGATTTGATAGAAACCATTTCTTCCGCGGCCACCGAACAAAGCGGTCAGATGGTGATCGGAATGCGCTCTGTGGAAAATATCCGGGTGTCTTCCGAAGAACAGGCCAACGGGGTGGAGCAGATCAATCGCGCCCTGGTGGATCTGGACAAGGTGACACAATCCAACGCCGCCAATGCCGAGGAAACCGCCAGTGCCTCTGAAGAACTTTCCTCTCAGGCCATGGGACTCCGGGATCTGGTGGAGGAACTTTCCCGACATGTTGGCACAATGGATCAAGCATCGGCCCCTCCAGTCCGAACCCACACTCAAAACAAAATATTTAAAGGCACCTTACCAGTCGCTTCATTGCCTGCAACCACTGGCAACAAGGGACCCAATACCCGCAAAATCGGTGCCCAGCAATCTATTGCCATGCGTGATGATTTCAAGGAATTTTGAAACAGGAATTATGACAAGAACGGATGAAGGGTTGAATGATTCAGAATTTGAATTGTACCAACGGTTGATTTATGACACCTGCGGTATCAATCTGAATAACACCAAAAAACAATTGCTGGAATCACGACTCAGCAAACGCCGACAATTGCATGGAATGTCCTTTCGTCAATATCGGGAATTTCTGATGTCAGACAAATCTGGTGTGGAAATGGCTGAAATGATTGATGCCGTGACCACCAATAAAACAGATTTTTTCAGGGAAAACACCCATTTTGAGTTTTTACAAAAAGAAGTTTTTCCGGATTTGATCCGTCAATCCCAGGTGCGTTTCTGGAGTTCTGCTTGTTCCAGCGGTGAGGAACCTTACACCCTGGCCATGACCCTGATGGAGTCTCCTTTTCCTGTGAATTCTGATATCAAAATTCTGGCCACGGACATCTCCAACAAAGTTCTGGATATGGCCGAAGCCGGAGTTTATGCCGCAGATAAAATCAGTGCGGTGCCCATGGCCCTTCGCCGAAAGTATTTTTTGCAGGGAACCGGTCAATGGGAAGGCTGTTATCTGGTCAAGGATGAATTGCGTTCTTTCATCCGTTTTCGCCGCATGAATCTGATGGAACCCTTTCCCTTGAAAGCACTGTTTGATGTGATCTTCTGCCGGAATGTCATGATTTATTTTGACAAACCCACCCAGGAACGACTGATTCAGAAACTGGCCAATCAATTGCGTCCGGGCGGTTATCTGCTGATTGGTCATTCAGAAACCCTGAGCGGCATTTCCAGTTCCCTGAAATATATCCAACCCTCCATTTATCGTAAATAACCATGAGACCAGATGTTACGGGAGATAAGCCACTGCTCTATCTTTATCCGGGAGAAGTGCTGGTCACTCCTGATCCTGTGGTGATCAGCACCCTGCTGGGATCTTGCGTGGCGGTTTGCCTGTGGGATGAACAGCGTAAGATCGGCGGTATGAATCATGTCGTGTATCCCGGAACCACAGATCCCGCAAAACTCACCACCCAATACGCCAATGCGGCTACGTTTATCCTGTATGAAGAACTGCTCAAGGCCGGGGCCGGTAAAAAAAGATTGACCGCCAGAATTTTCGGCGGGGCCAACCGGCTGATTCTGGCGGATTCCCGCAGAGACTCCATTTCCGCAGGACCCCAAAATATCGAAGTCACGATCAAGGTTTTACGTAAACTCAATATTCCCCTCATCAATCAGGATACAGGTGGAAGTCGGGGACGCAAAATTCTGTTTGATGTGAGCTCAGGAAAAATATTCATGGAGTATCTGCATGGACATGAGGTGTTTCAGCAGGAAATCGAATTAACTCATGGAACCCTTGCGCCAAACGTTGAACCTAAAGCCAGTCCAGCCACAGCTTCTGTCAGTCTCAAACCAGTCCATCCTTATCATTTAATCGCGATTGGCGCGTCCACAGGGGGGCCTGACGCCCTTCTTGAAGTGCTGAAACGATTGCCAGACCATCTTCCGGGAATTGTCATGAGTCTGCACATGCCAGCCGGATTCACCAAAGAATATGCACGGAGACTGAATCAATCGAGTGCCATACAGGTCAGGGAAGCGGTCCATGGAGAATGGATTGCCCCGGGAACGGCATGGCTTGCTCCAGGAAACCGGCACTTGAGGGTTGTTCACACAGACGGTAAATACAAAATTGAGCTGGATGATGGTCCCCCTGTCAACCACCATCGTCCCTCAGTGAATGTGATGTTCGAGTCTGTGGCACAAGTAGCCAGACATCATGCCATCGGTGTGATTCTTACCGGCATGGGCAATGATGGAGCAAAGGGGTTGCTCGCCATGAAACAGGCAGGAGCCAAAACAATTGGCCAGAATGAAGCAACCTGTGTGGTGTATGGAATGCCACGCGAAGCCCATGCCTGTGGTGCCGTGGATCGGGAACTGCCGCTGGATCAGATTTCCAGTGCTATTGAGGGGCTTATGAAATGAGTAAAAATGAAAAGTACCCGACCATACTGAAAGCTGAACGCTTACAAAAATTTTGATCGGGTACTTAATTTCCTCTACATATCCATTCTGCTTATTCCCAAACGGATTTGAATCCGCTATAGGAAACAATAAAAGAATTTTTTGAACTAATGTTTTCTCGAATCCGTGTGCAATGATGGATATTATTTTCCGATTCGAACGTGTTTTCCCCTATGCTCTTCCGCCAGCGCTGACCATTCTGGGCGGGTTGTTTTTATTTTTGCTGACCATTCGTTCCGCAAAGAACAGCCCTGAAATTCGGTATTTTACGTTGCTGACGCTGATGCTGATGCTTTACAATCTGGATTTTCTGGTCAGGATTATTGTGGCACAGGAAAGGATTGTTACAGGGATTTACCGGGTGTCGTTGATGGTTCTGATGTTTTGTGTGCCCGTGGGTATAAAATTTGTGCATCAGATGGCAAACATCAACAATCGGAAGGCTCTGGAACGTTTTTGTTATTTGCTGGCAATCCTCTTTGTGCCAATCACTCAGACAGATTATTTTTTCAAGGGCATGAACGATTTTTATTTTGGGTTCATGCCGATGGGCACTATCGGTATGATCGCCTTCGCGTTTTTAAGCGGGTTTGTCACCGCTTACGGGTTGCTGGTATTGAGAACTCATTACAGGAGCATCGCGGACCCCGACCAGCAAACCAGATACCGATTTTTGTTCGCAGGATTTCCACTTGGCCTGGCCATGATCGGACTCGACATGCTGCCTTACTCGGGGATTCCGGTTTATCCCCTCAGCGCGTTTGCGTTTGTTCCCCTGGGATGGGTCGCCTATGGCATGATGTCGCATGAAATTCTTGACACCAGCCAGTCGCTCATTCGCAAGGGTCGGATGGGACGTGCCCTCACCTGGCCTTTTGTGGGACCAATCCTGATCATCGTGCTTTATCTGGGAATGACAGGCGCGGTGGATGTGGAAAATATCATTTTGTTCATAGAACGATTTTATCCGCATGGGGGAACGAGACTGCTTTCGGTGTTCATCTGCATGATTTTTGCCGCGTATTTTTTACGGCAGGCAGTTCCCCAGAAACGAACCATTTTATTTGGACTGGTGTTCCTGCTATGGGGCGTCAACAATCTGGACCATTTGTTCACTCTGCTGATTGATTCCTCACACGCAATGGTCAAAATCAACCTGTCCCGAACCAATCATTTTTTTCTGGTCTATCAACCTGCGTTGTTTCTGCATTTTATTTATCTTTATCTGGGACGCACAGAACGTAAATGGGTTTATGTCTGTTATGTCACGGGTTTGGGGTTGATGCCGCTCACTCAAACCCGGTTTTATTTTGATGACACCATTCGTCATGTTCCTTGGGGAATCATGGCACAGGGCCAGTTGTTTTACGCGATCCATCTCGTCGTCTGGTCCGCTGCTGTCTTGCATGCCACCCGGTTGATTGTGACTCAGGCACAGCGACAGCCTGAATTTATCAGGAAGACAGGACTGCTGTTGGGCGGTTTTGTTCTTCCGGGAATTTTAATCATTGGCGACGGGCTTTCATCCTTCATCAATATGCCGGTTTCTCCAGGCGACTGGTTTTTTGTGCCAGTTCTGATCATCACTTATGGCATCATGGTGCATGACCTGGTGGAAGTGAATGTTTATGCCAAAAAACGTTTCTGGGGAAGTCTGGTTCGATATCTTATTTTTCTGGGCTATCTGGGAGCACTTCCGGTTTGTCTGTGGGCGGTTAAAAACATGTCCTGGTCTGAATTGATGGCACAACTGGATCTTTATGACCTGCCAACAGCCCTGTCCTTTATCACCTGCGCGATTGGAACCTTTTTGATCATTCTTGTCGCCCAAAACCAGAAAGGCGCGATCGTTTTCAGTTTGTGCTGTTTTCTTTACAGCCTCCTGAACCTCAATCTGTTTATGGCTGGAATCATCACCGATGTCGCAGTCTTTGAACTCCTGTTGCGCTGGGGACAATTTGCCTTTGTGTTCCTGTGGGGATTGATCTTCCACACCATTTACATCATGACGCAACGCCGCAAAACATGGTGGACGGTGTATACGGTCTATGCCATGAGTGTGATTGTAGCGCCCCTGACCCTGACCGATTACTACATGACAGGTTCCTACCAATACCACTGGGGATTATATCCCAAAGGCGGTCCTGTATTTTATATCGCGTGTGCCTTATGGCTGGCGGGTTCCATCCATTCATTTTTTGTGCTTTATCAGACGTGGAAGCAAACCCGCATCCCGTTTCAGAAATACCGCATCAAGGCGTTGTTGATCTCCTTCTGTGTATTGGGACTCCTGCTGGTAGGCGACATTCCCGCGACGTTGGGCCTTGCTTTTTATCCCCTGAGCAATCTCAGTTTTATTCCGATTATACTGCTGGCTTATACCATGCTCAAACCGGTATTTCGTGAACAAATCCCGGTAGTGCGGATGTTTTTGTACTGGACAGGAATCATTACGATTCTAACAGTCGTGATTTCATTCTTTTATGACAGGGCGCAAATCAATAATCCCTGGGGGGAGATGACCCTCATCGCGGGATGTCTGATCAGTTATCCCCTGCTCAGAAAAAGCTGGAACAACATTCTGTCACTGTTCATTCCTGATAGAAAAGATGAACTTCAAAAGCAATTGTATCACCTCACCGACCAGTTATCCCAGACAGGACATCTCTCTATGGTTCATCAGGCAATTTCACAACTATTGATCACAGAGTTTTCATGCTCACGTTGTGTGGTGGTTTTTGCGGATGATGGCAGAAAGTCGTTCAAAGGTTGGGAAACCTGGAATACGCAACCGGGCCTGTTTTCTTTGGAATTATCCCATCCGAAAGGCGATCAAACCATCGTGCTGGAGTTGAATCCCGCAGAAATTCTTGGCTGTTATGCTGAAAATCATCTGGTAGCCCAGGATCGTATGGATATTATGCTGGATCGTGTTCAGGTGACAGAGAGTATTCGTAAACACCTGCTGGAACCCGAACTGACTCTCGGAATCTTTTTTGAAGATCAATTGACAGCGTTGATGCTCATTTATCATAAAGTCAGTGACATGCCGTTCAATGCCCTTGAAAAAGAATTTCTGAGTCAACTGGGATTGATTCTCGGCCCTCACATCCAGCATGCCCGATTGCTATACAGTCTGGAAACCCAGGTGCGACAGCGTACCAGTGAGCTGTCTGAGGCCAATGAGATCATCATGGGGCAAAACAAAATATTTCGTTCTCTGCTTGAATCCAGTGCGTCCATTCATAAAATTGTCCAGGTGGATGAATTTTTTGAATACACCCTCAAACACCTGAAAAGTTTATTTGAGCAAAGTGATTTCGGATTGATTCTTCATGGCGAACGTCCCGGTATCGTGGAATTCGCTTCCTTCCGTGGTCTTTCAGACAAGGAGCGAAAGCATTTGCTGTCCAATGCAGCCCGGTTGCGGAAACAGGAACTTCCCCCGGGTCTGATGTCACAATCCCCTGAAAAGAAATGGCAGTTGATGGGCTTTCAGGGACGTGAAAAACAAGTGGTTGGAACACTGATGATTCATGGACCAGAACTGGAAAAACAAGCGTCCCAGACCATCACCCTGTTCATGGAACAGGTCGCGGCTGTGGCTGAAAACAGGATGCTGACCAGAGAATTGGAAAAAATCGCCAATACGGACGGTTTGACCGGAACTTACAACCGTCTCTATTTTGACCGCGAACTACAACGAATGAAAGCACAGCATCAGCAGTTTGAAGACATCCATTTCACCACCATCATGATTGATGTGAATGGTCTCAAACGGGTGAATGATGTGTTTGGACACCAATATGGCGATACCATGATCATTCAGGTGGCTGAATTGCTCAAACAGGTCAGTCGAAAATCCGATGTGATCGTCCGACTTGGTGGTGATGAATTTGTGATATTGTGTCCCTCCTGCGGAAATGAGCAGGCAGGCTATTTGATTGAACGTATTCGGGAAAAAGAACAGCATGCCCAAATGAAATGTGTTTCAAAAGAAGGCGTTGAAGAAATGGTTCCCATTCACATGAGCATTGGCCTTGCCAGCACTGAAGAAACCTCCGCTGAAGAAGTCATGAAACTTGCGGATGAACGGATGTATCAGGACAAGGAAGCATATTATGCCCAGAAAAAACGTTATCGTTGATATCTTCCTGATTGTCAGGGTCGTTTAATTTTCCAAAAAAGGATGCGTACCTGTTTTTCTACCTGTTCAATCAGATTTTTTCCTGAGCATCCCTCCAAGTCTGTTAAGTTAAGCCCTGTGAAGGCGCTGGCACCAATTCCCCTTGGTTTAAGGGGGTTAGGGGGATGTCATTCTGAGCGTTAAATCCCCCATGCCCCCTTTGAAAAGGGGGATTTTCTCGCAGGTAATTTCTTAACTTAACAGCCTTGGAACATCCCTCAGCAGACAAATGGGTCAGGGCTGTTAATTTTCAAAAAATGGTTCCGTAGGATGGGTAGAGCGAGAGCGAAACCCATCATTTTCGACACAAGGTGGAAGCGTTGGCTTCTCAGGTGTTGGATTCATAGTTCTGTATTGGAAACATGCTTTCTCATACGTTTTGAGGCACTACGGAGTTTTTTCTCTTCCAGACGATTTTCCCTGGCTTGTTTTGTCGGTTTTGTGGGTTTACGAGGTTTCGGTCGTTCCGTAGCCCTCCGCACAAGCTTGATCAATCGATCCAGCGCGTCAGCCCTGTTTCTGTCCTGTGTTCTGAACCGTTGCGCTTCGATGATTAAAATACCTTCAGCGGTAATTTTTTTTCCTGACAACCGAATCAGCCGATCACGGACTTCATGGGGGAGGGAGGGTGAATTGAGAACATCAAACCGGAGCCTTACCGCGGTTGATACTTTGTTGACATTCTGGCCACCTGGTCCTGAAGCCCGGATGAACTCTTCATGAAGTTCATGTTCTTCAATACAAATTTGGGGGGTTATCTGAATCATCGTCTGCTATCCATTTCGTTCTGAAGAACGGCAAAAAAGTATAAGTTGTTAAAGTTTGATTGTGCCCTACTTACGATTCGCTTTCCAACACCTCTTCTTTCGGTGCGATCTGATGCAAACTACAGACTTGATCTATTGATATCTCAAACTGAGAGTTTTCTGTCAAATTAAAGATTTTTTCCCCAAAACTGTCTTTCATAATTTGCCGATTTATAGGATGTAAATTTCGAACGCAAAGGTCAGTGGTTGACAGGGAACCTGGACTCTGGATACGATTGAAATGATCGGGAACACAACAGATTGGGATGGAGCAATAGTCCTTGATGAGAAATTAAAAAACAGTGAACGCTTTCGTTTATTCTCCGTAAGAACGGCTGGAGAGCATTGATTAACTGGAACATCCGAAACGCAACAAACCATATTTTTTCTAGGGAGACCTATCCATGGATCCGTATTTGAAACCAACGATTTTTTTTGATTTTGAGAACCCGATAGTCCTTGAATTTGCTGAACAGGTTGCTGGCGGAATTCAGGATAAGGTTGACATCGCCAAAGCCTTATATCTGGCAGTGCGTGATGAAATTCAATACAATCCTTACACATTCTCTGTCATTCCGGAAACATTATCGGCCAGTCATGTCGTCAGAGAACGCAAATCGTACTGTATTCCCAAAGCTGTTCTGCTCGGTGCGCTCGCCCGTCATTTTGGCATCCCGTCGAGACTTGGGTTGGCCAATGTCCGAAACCATCTTTCCAGTCCACAATTGATCGCCTGGCTAAAAAGTGATGTTTTTGCGATGCATGGGTACATCGAATTGTTTCTGGAGGGGAAATGGGTCAAGGCAACTCCCGCGTTCAATCAATCCCTATGTCAGAAAATGGGAGTGGCGGCGCTGGAATTTGACGGACGACAGGATTCCATTTTTCAACAATTTACCAAAGAAGGCCGAAAACACATGGAATATCTTAAACTCCATGGAGAATTCGCGGATCTCCCCTATGACCTGATCTGTCGGGAACTGGCGAAGCATTACCCGCATCTCATCAACGCAGCTACAATTCGGGGAAAATCGCTGGAATCTGATCTTCAGACATCTTCATGACTGGTTCTTCAAATTCAAGAGTTGTAAGTTCTCAGTTATCAGCCTTCAGCTTTTAGTAAGTCATTAAAACTGAGAACTGAAAGCTGAGAACTTACCACTGTCGAGAACAAACAAGGACCGACTCACTCCATCATAAAAAAATAATTTCACCCTTTTTTTATTTTTAATTCGACATGATACCAACAAAAGCAAATCAGTATCTTTGGGGATTTATCAGTATTCTGGCCGTTATCGATTTAATCATCCGCAGGCAAAACCTCGTATTTTGGTCTCTGATGGAGTGGGGATTTTACCTGTTGTCGATCCTGTTTGCGGGTTGTTGCGCGCTGGTGATGCGAACCGCATTGCTTAAATGGTGTGGAAACCGGAAAAAACTGTTGATCGGCGCATTGCTTGTCCTCAATGGGATCATCGCGTTTGTTGACCTGGGAAGTTACCAGTTTTATGACATGTTTAAAAATTTTCCCAATATCACCAGCATTCGTTTTGTATTGGAAGAAACAGGGGAGTTTTTGACGTATATTGAACCAAATTTTTTAATGCTGGTGGTTTTTCCCCTCACGACCCTGGCACTGACTGGAGTTTGGCTGGTGCTTATTCGTGCTTGCTCCAATTCTGAAAAACCTGTCCGTTTCAGTAAAATTCCCATTGGGGTGTTATTGATCCTGACTCCTGTGTTTCACAACAATGTACGGTTGAGTCAGGGAAATTTTCTTCCGGGAGCCAATTTCTGGTTTTCCTTGACCATGTCCTTGAACAATATGTTTAGCAATCAGGGCAATATCCGTGTGCTTCAGGTACGTCTGATTCCCCAATTACCGCAAATTCCAGAAAGGCCCAAATTCAATGTAGTCTTTCTGTTTAATGAAAGCTTGCGCGCGCAAAGCTGTTCGCTCTATGGATATCCCAGAAAAACAACACCCAACCAGGACAAATTCCTTCTTGAAAAATATCCGGAAAATTCATTTGTTTTTGAGAGAGCCTATTCCAACAGCACCAACACACATTTATCCTATCCCGCAACTTTATCGGGAATTCATCCCGGGCAATCCCATCAAAAACTGCATGGTGTTCCATTGTTTTTTGAATACGCTAAAATGTTTCCTGACCTCAAAAGTTTCTTGATCGCCAGCCATTCCTACGACTATGGCAACTTCAAACTGTTTGTGCAGTCGCCTCATCTTGATAAGCTTTGGTTTCGCGAACTGGGAAAAAAACCCGCCTTCAACAATTTGGGCGCCGATGACCAGTTTATTCATGATGAATTTGTAAAGTTTCTGGATCAAACAGATCTCAAGGCCAATCATATTTTGGGAGTTCTCCATTTTAACGGAACCCACTATCCCTTCACTGTCCGCAAAGAATCAGAAGTCTGGAATCCATTACAATTCAATGGCAGGGAACGTACTATGACAGAGTATGATAATGCCATTCATTACGTGGATCATGTTGTCGGGCAGGTGCTGGATCAACTGGAAAAGCGGGGGATGCTGCAGAATACCATTATCATTTCCAGTGCGGATCATGGAGAAGCCATGGCTGAACATTGGGGGGAGTATGGACACTTGAAACGCTTTTATGATGAAAGTGTTCGGGTTCCGTTCTGGATCTATATCCCTGACGCATTGTTGGCTGAATATCAAAGCATTCTTTCGGTCAATCGAAATATTCCTGTCAATAATATCGATATCATTCCCTCCCTGCAGGATCTGCTGAAAATAAAAGATCGTCCGGAAATCAGTGCTTTGACGCCTGACTTGCAGGGTTTCAGTATTTTTTCACCGCTTCCGGAGGATCGCTATATTGTTCTGCAAAATTCAAATGCCTATTACACCCATCAGTTCTCAAGTCTGGGCATTGTCCATGGAGATCATAAATTTCTGTTTTATATTTCTGGAGAACACACCTCCCTTGAATATTACAACCTCCGTCTTGATCCGCTGGAGCAAAAGAATTTATGGGATCAGGCCTCTCCTGAGGAAGTCAGGAAACTGAAAGCCTTTATCAAACAGGATCGGTATCTGGAAAAATGGGCTCGCCACAGTTTTTTTCCAGACTTGTAAGGAACGTTCAAAAAATAACAATGTGCCCCACGGGACGTACACGTCTGTTAAGTTAAGCCCTGTGAAGTCACTGGCACCAATTCCCCCTTGGTTCAAGGTGGTTAGGGGGATGTAATTCCGAGCTTTAAATCCCTCATGCCCCCTTTGAAAAGGGGGATTTTCTCGAAGGTAATTTCTTAACTTAACCTTGCACGGGAGGTAGGGCACGAGCAAACGGTTACAACTTATTCTTTTGTTGTCCCTTATTTTGTTTCAGGACCAAGAGGTTTGATGGCAACGATCAACGACGGGAGCAGCGTCAAGGCGGCTATCAGGGCGACAACCATGACCAGTCCAGTCAAGGCTCCGAAATAGATGCTGGGAATGAAATTGGACAGGACCAGAATGGAAAACCCGATGATGATGGTCACAGAGGTATAATACATCGCATAGCCAATGCTTTCATGGCACCGGTGCATGGTTGCCAGGTAGTTTCCATCTTTTTTGAACTCAGACTTGAAACGATGGATGTAATGGATGGTATCATCCACAGCAATCCCTACGCTGATAGACGCGATGGTGATGGTCATCATGTCCAATGGAATACCAACCCACCCCATGAAGCCCAGAATAACTCCGATGGACAGAATATTGGGGGAAATCGCAATCACAGCCAGTTTGAAGGACTGGAACAAAATCATGAACATCACCATCAAGGACACAACCACCACCCCTAAGGTCAGAATCTGTGACGAAAACAGGCTTTGCAGCATGTTGTTGTATAACACCAACATACTTGCCATGTGGATATTTTTGTCAGAAAATCCCAGTTTTCCTGTGAGGTCATCATGGATTCTGTGCAGAAGTTCGTTCCGTCTCAGATCAGGATCAGAATCGCGAACACGGACAGAAAACCGGACTTCGTTGTGTTCCACTGAAACATAGGGACTCAACACAATTTTCCGGAATTTTTCAGGCAATTCATTGTAAATCAATGCCAGTTTGAAATTATCCAGAGGTTCGCCATCATTCAGGGTTTTACCAACTTTGAGCATGGTTCCCATCGAGAGCACCTTGCCGATTTCAGGCACACTTTCCAGATAGTCGTGAATTTTTTCCACCTGCTGCATTTTTTCCTCGGTGAACCAGTATTGCGCCTCACCTTTAGATTCTTCAAATTCAGCTTCAAATTCATCAAAATCACTCGTGTTGTCTGAGCCATCACTTGTGACAGGTTGTGTGACCGCAGGCGTTTCAACTGTTTCAAATTCAAGGACAATATCCAGTGGTGTGGTTCCACCCAACTGCTGGTCGATGACTTTCATTCCCTGATAAATTTCGGTGGTGGGTTTGAAATAATCAATGAAACTGTTTTCCACACGAAGCTTTAAGATGCCCACAATGCATACAACCAGAATCACTACGCTGGAAATCAAAATGCCGCGTCCATACTTTTCAGTCGCGTGAGCCATCCAATACGTTAAAGCCGATCCTGATTCAGCTTTTTTGTTGGTTGGGAGCTGTTTCATGGGCATGAGTATGATTGGAAACAGCACAAAGGTGAGAATGAGCGATACACTGATTCCTGTACTCATCATCCAACCAAACTGAATGATGGGTAAAATGCCACTGAGAATCAATGAAAAGAAACCTGCGACCGTGGTGATAATGGCATAAAAACAGGGTTTTACCATGGATGTCATCGTGTTTAAAACGAGTTCTTTTTCGCTTGCGCCGGGCATTTGCTGTGCGAGTTCCCGATAACGGACCATCAGATGGATGGTCAGTGACATCGTGATGATGAGCTGAATGGAAATGAAGTTGGATGAAATCACAGTGACTTCCCACCCGAAAATTCCCAGAAAACCACTTGTGGCAATCACGGAAAGCGCGCAACACAGCAACGGAATAATAATCCAGCGAATCTGCCTGAAAATAACCCACATGGTCACAATCAAAAAGAGCAGCACACCTAACCCGAAAACTTTGAGATCATCTTTCACAAACGTGATCAAATCATCAGCAATCATGCTGACTCCTCCCAGAAACAGATCGGCATTATCCTTGTATTTTTCAATGATGGCACGTACCTGAGCCACATTTTCATGTTCAATCACGCGCATCCGGTTGCGGTGTTCCTTGAAGTCCTTCTGAATATTCTGGAGTTCCGTCTGTTCCTCAGCATTGATGTTCCCATCCATTTCTTTTTGACGGAGTTCATAACGGCGGTTGACCAGGTTTCTCCAGATAGGATCATCTTTCAGATTCACCTGAAGAGCCGTTGTTTTAAAGTCGGCACTGACCAGATTTTCGCTGTAGATCGGACTTTTTAGAAATTCGGCTCTGGCGAGTTCCCTGTCAATCCATGGCGTTTCGAGAGTCGGAACCTCCTTCAGAAGTTCATTGAGGGGTTTCGGCGGACTTTCGAGTAAGGGAACATTGAGAATGGAATAAACAGACTCTACCCTGTCGAGACTGAGGAGTTCCTGTTGAAGTCGTTTGAGGTGATCGAGACTTTTATCCGTCAGCAGGTCTTCTTTGGAGGAATAGGTAACGATCAGAAAATCAGGATTATCATAGCGTGAATTGACCTGACGGGTATAACGCAAGTCCTTATCATCTTCCAGCATGAGTGTTTCAGCGGACGCATCCACATCCAGCTTTTTGGCCTCATAGCCAAGAAACCCGATCAGAACCAGCACAAGGATCAGAAAAACCACCGGATATTCAAGAATGTAACGATCATAAATTTTTTTTATCATAGGGCCTCTGTTGTGGCAATGATTGTGTAGGAGGCAAACACTGTCCGCCTCCTACAAAAATCGCACGAAGTGCGTTGAGTTCATTTTCCTTCTTCAGGGACTGCCAGATCCGCGGATGTTTTCATCCGGCCAATCAGATCATCCATAGTTTCCTGTTTCAGGACACCTTCGAACTGACTTCGATAGGTCTGGACAATACTGACACCCATCACCTCAACATCATAAATCTGCCAGGATTTATCCGTTTCAAAAAATTTGTAAATCATTTCTTTCTTATCATCTTTAGAGACCAGCAGAGTTTTGACTTCAATCCTGTTTTTTTTCACTTGATTGGCGTTTTCCACCACCACGTCTTCATCGGTGTACAGGTCCAGTTTTTCCAGATAGGAATCCTGCAGACGTTTGACAAACAGATTGGTGAATTCCTGCCGTTGTGTTTCGCTCAAACCACTCCAGTGTTTTTTGCCAAGACTGAGCATGGCCATGGTCTGAAAATCAAAAATAGTATCAATGGTTCCAAGAATTTTCTGGTTCCTGTCCGCTTTAGTGAGGGTTTTGTCTCGAAGAAAACCAATCACCATATTGATTTTTTCACGGGTAACGTTGGTCACGGCATCTGCCTCATCGGCATAAACCATTGGACTACATAACAATAACATCAGCATCGACAGAATCATTTTAACTTTCATACTCACTCCTCAATTTTTTTAGCACGATTTTGTTCATAAACTTCTCTCAGGAAGGGATACAACTCAATGGCGTCTTTTTTCAGATTTTCATACTCCCCTATGTGCAAAGAGGTTTCATTGACAATATCAAACGATCGAATTCCCAGTTGATAGGGGTAGTTCTCCACATTATCATAGGGACTTTCAGCATAACTGACCGGATCCAGATAAAAGTCCGGAAACAGGCTCAGACTGTCCCGGAGGTTGGAAGGCCCCAGGAACGGAAGCACAATATGAAAACCGCCTCCCACTCCATAATATCCGAGAGTCTGTCCAAAATCCTCTTCATGCGGTTCCAGTCCGAACCATTCCTGCGCAGGATCCCAAAATCCCAGAATCCCGATGGTGGAATTGAGTCCAAACCTGGCGAATTCTTCACCGGCATTTTGAAATTTGAGTTGCAGGGCATTGTTGACAAAGCGGAGAGGAAACAGAATGTTATGGAAAAAATGAACAATCCCCCGTCTGGCAAATTCCGGCATCACCCAGCGGTAGCCCCTCGCTACAGGGTCCAGCACCCAGGTGTAAAACCAGTCATTGAAGCCTGTCATGACACGATTGTAGCCACTCAAAGGATCAAAAACTTCAGGTTTTGCTTCTGAACCGAATTCATCGTCAAACTCATCAAAACCACCCATATCATCCATGCTGTCCTCCGCCTCAACGGCATCGGGTGCCATTGACTCCAATGAGTCGCTTTTCCCAACTGCATTTTCAAGTTCTATTGCAGGTTCAGCCGTATCTTTGAGCAGTTCACCTGTTGAGTCTGGCGGTACCTTGTCGGGGTTCCGGATGACCTCATCCTGAGCGTAAAGATGCACTGAGCCAGATATCAGACTGATTAGCCAACACAACACCACTTTTTTGAAAGTTCTCATAGTTCCTTAACTTTTAATGATCAGCTCTGGTTTGAATTGTAAGGATGGTGGGACATATTACGATTAAACTAAAAACTCATGTAACAGCTTAAAATCATAAAATCAAAACTTCTCTATCAGTTCAGGTGTAACTTTTTTGGCTATCAACGTAAGCCGATACACTTTTTTGAAAAAAGGACTTCCTTGGGATTGGCGTATCCTGGAACGAATAAAGGAATTTGGCACGTCATCCATCCGGAAAATGGCCACAGAGATCGGACTTTCTGTAGGACAGGTTCAACGAGGACAAACCGCCTTGTCCAAGAGAAATCCGTATCCGGAGTATTCTTTTTGGGCGAGTCAGGTCGGCGATGAATGGCAGGTTAAAATGCTTCTGGCGGTATTGTATGAGTTTGGAATCAAGGGGGGTCAGGGAGTGGAACGGATATCGAGTTTTCTGAAGCGAATTCATGTCGAAGAGCAGTTCGGAGTTTCCCCAACATCGTTACGTAAACTACTGAATCAGATGGAAACGCTCATGAGTGAATACCAAAAACTTCAGGAG